>CAZNSV010000276.1:3083-5276 GCA_964575775.1 uncultured Desulfovibrionaceae bacterium | reverse complement strand
TTGGCGCCGCCGATGACCTTGGGGGTACCGTTGGTGTTCAGAGCCCACCAGGCCACCTTGCCGGTGCTGGTGTTGTGCCAGAACATCAGACGGGTATTCTGACCAGCGCCGTTACCGAAGTTGGTGATACCGTTGTAGGCGGTGCAGACGCCAGCGGTGTCGCCGCAGTTGGAGGTAACGTCCACGGGAATCCAGCCCTTGCCGTCGCCGCCGCCGATGCCGACCCAGTTGTCAGCCTTGGCCACGATGGCCCACTGCTCTTTGCCGTACTCGACAGCGGTGAACGGAGCCACGCTGGGGTTGGCGGCGTCGAGGATCTTGCCGGTCTTGGCGTTCAGGCGGACGTAGCCGACCTGACCGGTGGTGGGGTTGTTGAAGTACAGCAGGTCGTACATACCAGCGTTGCCGCCGTAGATGGAGCTGTCGGTGGTCAGGGTGCCCACGTTCTGCAGCATGAAGGGAGCGGCCTGCCAACCGGCGGAACCGGTCAGACCAGAGATGGTACCGGACACATCCCAGGCCTTGCCCTTGGTGATGTTGGCCAGGTAGCCATCGGAACCCACGTTGTAGAAGCCGATCTGGCCGGCGGCGGTGTTGTGGAAGAAGATCACGGCGCGGCCATCGCTAGGAGCGGGGCCAGCGGCGGTAACGGGGTACATCTTGTTGTTTTCCGCAACGAAGGCCTTGTAGGGGTTGGGGCTCAGGTTGCCCGGGCTCTTCCACTGGTTGCTCACGAAGTCAAAGCTCTGCGGAGTGCTGTTGCCCAGCACGCCGTTGACGTTCAACTTCCACCAAGCCGTGGTACCGGCGTCGTTCTGCCAGAACAGACGGCTGGAGGCGCCCACGGAGCCGGGGGTGCCGGCAACGCCGGAGATCAGACGCCAGTCAGACTTCATCTGGTTGTTCTGGGTGGGGGCGTTCTTGGTCAGGGTGTCCCAACCGTAGTAGCCGTCACCAGCGCGGGTCTTGTTCCAAGTGCTGGAAGCGATACCATTCGCCAAGTTAAAGTAGCCGGTCTGTCCAGTGGAGGGATTCTGCAGCAGCAGGTGCTCACCGGCCTGGGCCTGCCCGGGGACTGCCAGCAGCAGGCCCAGCATGGCCGCAACGGCCAGGACCGCGCCCAGGTTTTGCCGAATTGTCATCAAACCAGTCCATTTGCCCATGTCTTGCTCCTTGTTCGTGTAAGTTGTTTCTTTGCTCTTACGCCCCAATCATGACACAAACCAACTAGCTGTCGGCTCGCGTGATGTCAAGGAAATTTTGTCCTGAAAATTCCACCTTGACCTTGTGCTGCGGCTGGGGGTTGCGGGTTCCACAATGACTCTCCTAGCCCAGGCCTCGTACCCTTTTTCCTTCCTTTTGCAGAAATTCACCTCCTTGCCCCGGAACGGGACGGGAACCCCGAAAAAGACTGGATGCAGCCGTACGGGCTTCCGGATAGGCTTGCCTTCTTCCGACGCAGAACGGGTTGATGCCGGAAAAAGGTGCAGGGACACTACTTTACCCTTACCTAGCCGCATCTTAGGACCACCCGTTGGACGTGTCAAGAAAAAAACTTTGGAACGCGATTTTTTACCATTAGTTACATGGCCCGCCCGCCCTGCCGCCGCGCTCCTCCGCACCACGCGGAATCTTCGCGATGGGACCTGGCAACTCCTTCAAATGCAACGCCAATCTGCGCAAGGGCGCGGCAGGTGACCAGGCGGCGGCCAAGGCTCGAGCCTGCTCGTCCGTTATGGACTTGGAGGAAATCCAGATTTCCGGTGCGAGCTCCAGCTCCTTGCTCCAGAGTGCGACATCACGCACAGGCAGCCCCCCCACCTTGTGCCCCGCCAGTGCGGAATTGTCATCAATGAAGCCCAGGACCCCGTACTCCTGCAAGACCGGATTGGAGCGGCTCTCCTCAAGCAGGATCAGCCCCCCCTTACCTGCGCCGTAAATGAGCACCGGCAGCCTGGCCTCGCGCCCCCGTGCGAGATTGTAGCTTTTTACCGCATTGTCCAGAAACAGGAAACTTTGCCGCGAGATGGTCACGGCAAGAAAGAACAGAAAACCGTAGATCATGAAGGCACTGCGCGAATACCCCTCGCCGAAACGGCTCAAGAGGGTGGTCAGCGTGAAACTCAGTGACGTGCCGAGCAGGGCGCCGAAGGCATAGCCTGGCACATCCGAGACCGAAGCCAGACGCCAGGT
>CAZNSV010000276.1:0-3042 GCA_964575775.1 uncultured Desulfovibrionaceae bacterium | reverse complement strand
CGTAGGCCCCGGCCAGGCGCAGCCCCAGCAGGCTGCAGGCCACAACCAGGGGCAGGGACTCGATGAGCGCCTGGCGCAAAAAGGGCTCCAGATGGAAGTCGAAACGCAGGAGATAGGCCCCCCAATAGCAGCTCACGATCATGACCGTATCCAGGAGCACGCCCGCGATGTTGCGCTTGAGCAGCAGCCCCTGCACGAAGACCACCCAGAGCGAAGTCTTGCTCTGCCTGGTGCGCTCCACCGTCACTTGCGCCAGATAGGCCCCCAGGCTGAACAACAGTAAGATGAACAAGCCGAACAGGGGCAGGGCCTGCTCCACCGAGCCCTGGACCAGCAGGGCCGCGGCCCCGCCCGCCGTGCCCAGGAGCTGCAGCAGCAGCACGGCCCGGGTTTCGCTCAGCCCCAGGCGGACCAGGCGGTGCGAAGTGTGGTCGCAGCTGCCCTCGTGCACGTTGCGGGCGCTCATGATGCGGGTGAAGGTCACGAAGGTGGTGTCGAAGATGGGCACCGCCAGGAGCAGCACCGGCACCAGCAGCACGGACAGCCCCTGCACGGAAAAGCCCTCGGGCTGCAGGCAGAGGTAGTTGTTCAAGGGGCCGGGCAGGGCCAGGGCCGCCAGGCAGAACCCCAGGGAGAGACTCCCGGAATCGCCCATGAAGATGCTCGCGGGGTGGCGGTTGTGCAACCAGTAGCCCAGCAACGCCACCGCCAGCAGCAGGGCCAGCACGGCGCCCGGAGCGCCCGGCCCCGCGCAGCCGAAACCCGCCGCCGCGATGAACACGCAGGCCAGAATGCCTGTGCCCGAGGCCAGGCCGTCCATGTTGTCCAGCAGGTTCACGGCGTTGGTGATGCCCACGAACCAGAGGTAGGTGATGCAGACGTCCACGGCGGGCTGGCCCGTGACCGGAAACACGCCCCCGAAAAAGACCACGATGCTGGCCGCCGCGGTCTGGCTGACGAATTTCGTCGTGGGTGTGATGGGGCGGAAGTCGTCCCACAACCCGCAGATGAACATGAGCGCCCCCCCCGCCAACATGGCCAGCCCCTGACGCACTCCGGGGCTTGGCGACAGCAGGCCGGACCAGAAGACCTCTGGATCGGTGGGTGCGGGAAAGAGGTACCACAGCGCGAAGAGCAGGAAGGGCGGAAAGAACCCTACCCCGCCGTGCAGGGCCACGGGCTCCCGATGCCAGCGCTGGGCCCGGGGCATGGCCACCCAGCCGTGACGCCGGGCCGTGCGCCGCACCAGCCGCGTCATCAGGAACGAGGCCACGAACAGGAGCGGCAACAGCAGGAGCAGGTTCAACGCGCCGGACATGGCGGGGTTTCCTCTGACCCGGATACCCCGGGACGGGCGAGTTGGCGGTACAGGTCCAAGGTCAATGCGGCGCTGCGCTGCCAGGTGAACGTGGCGGCCCGGCGCAGCCCGGCCTCGCTCATGGCGGCCAGACGCTCGGGCGCGGCGGCCAGGGAGCGCACCAGCCCGCGCAGGCTCGCGGGGTCCGTGGGGTCGCAGTAGACGGCGGCCGCGCCCCCCACTTCCGGCAGACTGGCCCGGTCCGCGCAGAGCACGGGCGTGCCACAGGCCATGGCCTCCAGCACCGGCAAGCCAAAGCCTTCGTACAGGGAAGGAAATACGAAAAGCCGGGCCCCACTGTAAAGGGGGGGCAACTGTTCTTCCGCCACCTGCCCCAGATATATGACCTGTTCGCGGCTCTGCCCCCCTGACGGGAGATGGCCGGTCCGCACCCCGGCCACCACCAGGGGCCAGGGCAGGGGCTCACTCCAGGCCCGCAGCAGCAGATCGAGGTTCTTGTGGGGCTTGTCCGAGCCCAGATACAGGGCGTAGCGCTCCGGCAGACCGAGCTCCCGCCGCACTCTCGCCACGGCCTCAGGCGCTGCAGGGACGAACTGCGGGCCCGCGGCCTCCGGGATCACGGCCACCCGCCCCCGCACCTGGTAGCGGGCGCAGAGGTCCTGGCGGGTGCGGTCCGAAACCGTGATCACGGCCTGGGCCGCCCCCAGAGCCAGACGCAGGGCCAGACCGAAGAGCAGGCGGGCCTTGCGGCTGCTCTGGGCCGGAAAGAGCAAGGGGATGAGGTCGTGCACCGTGAGCAGCGTGGGCACGCCCGCGGCATAGGGCAGCAAGGTGTAGGGGCTGTGGTAGACCCGCACCCCGCGCGCTCTGAGCAGGCGCGGCACCTGCCATTGCTGCCGCAGGGCAAAGGGACTCACCGCCAGGTCCAGGACCTCCACGCCGGGCGCCTCCCCCAGCGGGAGCGGGAACAGAGAGGCGGCGGAAGGGTCGCGCAGGATCAGCAGCCCCTCGTCCGGCGCCAACAGCGGCCCCATGGCCCCGGCCAGGCCTGCCACGTAGCGGCCGATACCCGGGAAGTGGGCCGTTGCCGTGCGGGCGTCCAGGCAATAGACCCGGCGCGGTCCGGCCGGACCCCGACCGCCAGCACCGGCCGGGCGCGGGAAGGCGAGGTCCTCGGTGGGGAAGATTGACGCTCCCCGCAAGGGGGCGTAAGGACTGATCATGACCAAAACCCTTTCAAGGAGAGGCTCGCATGAGAACCATCTTCGCCGTGCTGACCGTCGTCGTCCTGTCCCTGTGCTTTGCCCTGCCGGGCCTCCTGGCCCAACCCAAGGCCCCGGAGCCCTTCGAGCTCAAGTACTTCCCGGAAAAACTGGTGCCCTTTGCCCATGACAAGCACGCGGAACTCCAGTGCCAGAAGTGCCACCACGTCTGGGACGGACAGTCCGAGATGCAGCGCTGTAGCACGGCTGGGTGTCACGACGTCTTCGACTCCAAGGACAAGAGCGTGAACTCCTTCTACAACATCGTCCACGGCCGTGGCTCGGCCGAGGTGGCCAGTTGCGTGGGCTGCCACAAGGAAGCAGCCGGGGCGGACAAGGACAAGCGCAAACAGCTCACGGGCTGCAAGGGCTCCGGCTGCCACGCGGAGTAGAGAATTTCCCAAACGGCTCTTGGGGAAACCTCGTTGCAGAGCAAGGGGGTTTCCCCCGCCCTTCTCTTCC
>CAZNSV010000275.1:0-5284 GCA_964575775.1 uncultured Desulfovibrionaceae bacterium | reverse complement strand
GTCCATGCCCGCTTCGACAAAGGCGCGCATGGTCGCGAATGGGCGCGACGAGCACAGGAGGCCTTTCCGTCCGGCCGGCCGGAGAGGTCGAAGGGCAGGCGGACCTTGTAGCGCCCCATGTTGTCCAGCTCGGCGTACTGGCCGGAGCCCTCGCCATCGATGAAGGCCGTCACGGAGCCATAAAAGCGGGGGCGCGGGGTCTTGCGGTGATGTCGGTACTGCACCTGGGCCGGAATGGCCATGAACAAGTTGCCGTAGAAGTTCTTGGCCTGCCTGTCGGACAGGCAGCGGCCCAACCCGGCCAGCAGATAGCCCGTCTGGGTGCCTTCGTGCTTCACCAGCAGGGGCAGGTAGTCGGCATTGACGCTGTGACGATAATGCCCCTGCAGGCTGAAGGTGGTCCCGGCGCGCAGGAAGGCGGCGGTGCCGCGCCCCTTGTACCGTACCTGCTGGCAGCGGGCCTCCTCGGCGCGGAGCACGGACTGGCGCTTGGCCTCGTCCTTGGTCTTGCAGTTGTCGCCGTAGAAGTACAAATCGCCCATGCCCTGACTGTGGACCTCGGTCTCGGCCAGGAGATCCACGGTGGGGGTGCGGTAGTTGTAGTCCTTGACCCGGACCTTGCCGGGCAGCAGGTTCTGCTCGCAGATGAACTCCGAGCAGGCCTCCTTGCGGAAAGCGGCGTCGAGCCCCTTGGCCTTGAGGTATTGCAGGGGGGGCTGATTCGGGTTGTGCGTGTGGGCAATGGCGTTGTCCGTGATGACGAGCTTTTCCCCCTGCGCGCCCTGCTCGAAGAAGAAATACAGGCCTTCGTGCTCGAGCCAGCGGGTCAGGAAGTGGTAATGGGACTCGTCGTACTGGCAGACGTACTCCCGCTGGACATAGCTCTGGGTCAGCCGGAACTCGAAATCCGCGGCCCCCAGGGCGCCGGAGTCCTGGAGGACCTGGGCCAGGAATTCGGGGGCGGACAGGTCCAGAAAGACCTGGTTATGCCGCGTAAGGGTCAACCACCAGAGCCGGGGGACCAGGAGGGCCTGATAGAACACGTAGCCGTCCACGGAGCGGAGCTGTTCCAGGCGCGCCACGATGCCGTGGATGGGCAGGTCGCCCGTTTCCCGGTGCAGGATGAGCGTGGCCCGGCCGTCGGGGATGGATGCGAGGTCGATATCGGCCCGGGCCGAGACCAGTTCGATCTGGAATTCGTAGAGTTGGGAGAGCCCTTCCGTGCCCTTGAAACCGACCACATGGAACGTATCCGCAGGCAAACTCGGCAACGAGAACGAGAACAGTGCATCGCCGGGCACGGGCCACCCCCCAAGTAACAGGTGCAGGTGCAATGGGTCGGAGTCCGGTCTGCCACGACCAGGAGCAAACCGATTCTTGAACTCTTAGCCCAGGCCCCCCAACCCGTCAACGCGCTGATTCCGGCCAAACGCCCGCTTGCGCCGCAACAGTGGTGCATAAGTCGGGCACAACGCCAGTGACACCACCCGCCCCTCTCTTGTATATCTCGCCCGCACCATCACAGGGGCGCAGCAGCTCCCGCCCCCTTGCGCCGAACCTCCAACCACGGTGAACACCACCGCCGAGGCCCGCCATGTCCCGCAATGCCGCGCCCAGTGCCCTGAACGCCCTCGCCACCATGGCCCTGCTCCTGCTGCTCGCCCTGTGCCTCGCGCCCTGCAACGCCACGGCAGCGGGCCCTGCCTCCGATGCCCCTGTTCCGCAGCCGGTGGGGGACCCTGAGCGCAGCGCCTTGGAGGACCTGCTCGACCTCTTGCGCGCCAAGGGGCAACTCACGGCCGCCGAGCACGCCGCGCTCAGCGCCAAGGCCCTGGCCGAGAAAGAGGCGCAGCACTTGGCGCTGGAGCAGGCTCGCGCCGAGGCTCGCACCTGTGCCGCCGCAGCCGCAAGCCCGGTCCCTGCCGGGTCGGACAGCCCGGCGGGTGGACAATCCTCCGCAGCCCCTGCCGGGGGCGCTCCCGCCAAGGCCTCGGACCTGCGCATCAGCTACAAGGACGGGCTGACCTTCCAGAGCGCGGACAAGTCCCTGGACATCAAGCTCTTCGGCAGGCTGAAGTTCGACTACGGCAGCCTCTGGACGGACCAGGCCGGTCGTCGGGCCCTGCCCAGGGACCTGGGCAGCGGGGTCGCCATTCCCCTGGCCAGGCTGGGCGTCACGGGACGGCTCTACGAGCAAGTGCTGTTCCGGGCCGAGTTCGACTTCGCCAACAACACGGTGGGGCTCAAGGATACCTACCTGGGCTACGACGGCATCCCCTGGCTCGGCACCCTGCTGGCCGGCTACATGAAGGAGCCCATGGGCCTGGACCAGTACGGGGGCGACGGCTTCCTGACCTTCATGGAACCGGCCCTGCCCCTGCGTCTGGGACCCCAGCGCAACACCGGCCTGCGCCTGAACAACACCGTGGCCGAGAACCGCCTCACCTGGCAGTTCGGCGTGTTCCTGGACACGGACAGCGGGGGCAATTCCGGCCTGCGCGACTACGACAGCACCCACGTCACGGCCAGAGTCACGGGCCTGCCGCTCTGGCTGGACGACGGCGCCCACTACCTGCACCTGGGGCTGGCCTACAGCCACCAGTTCCTCGGCGGCGGCACCCGCCCCATCGCCTACAAGGCCGGGCCGGAATCGCGCCTGGTGCCGGACCCGTACCTGGCCACGGGCAACCTGGCGGCCCGGGAAGCCGACCTCCTGGGCGGCGAGTTCGCCTACAACTACGGCCCCCTCAATCTGCAGGCCGAGTACCTGCAGAGCACCCTGGCGGTGGACCCGGACCTGAGCAAGGGGCACCGCACCCTGACCTTCCAGGGCGCCTCGGCACAGGCCTCGTTCTATCTCACCGGCGAACACCGCCCCTATGACCAACGCAGCGGCACCTTCGGCCGACTGCAACCACTGCACCCCTTCGATCCTTGGGGCGGAGGCGGCTGGGGCGCCTGGCAGGTGGCGGGGCGCTATTCCTTCCTGGACCTCAACGACCGCCACGTGCAGGGGGGGCGCCAGGAAGACCTGACCGCCCTGCTGAAGTGGCAGCCCAACGCCTTGTTGGGAGTCTACTTCGAGTACATCCGCTCCTGGGTCTACGACCGCTCCAGCGGGGGCGTGCAGTACGACAAGGCGACGAGCGACCTGTTCCAGATGCGCCTGCAAGTGGATTTCTAGAGCGGTGTGCATTGAACACGGCTGGATGCGCTGGTGCATCTTCCTGAAGCAATTGATATTTCCCTCATGAGGGAGTCTGGTTTCAAGGCGAGAATGCGCTTGGGTATTGTGCCTTTAAAACAGACGCTACTCCCTTATGCACCCTTCTTAGCTAATTGAAATCAATTAAGAATTAACCCCTACTTCAAGGTAGCAAGGCGCTATCGCCTGCTCCTTGACTTTTCATACCATATGTAATCATCTGCGGGCAAACTCATGTCGTTTCCGGCCTCTTGTAACGATGCGCACTGCTGCCTTACGCCTGACCACTATGCAGTATGTGCACCACACTCTTGCAAGATCAGCCCCTGTACACGCAATGAGTATCTATGGCCGGGTGGTGCAATGGCATGGACCACAGATGCATGTCACCATGCTGATCGCTCATAGCGGTTGGTAACAACAGCGAACTTCTCCGACAACCACAGCAGGGAGATCAACTCAGGAATACCCCTCCTCCGGTCAGTGACATAACATAATGATAGTGCCCATGAAGAACTGTGGATACCTGCGCGAAATGTGCCGCACCAGAAAATGGAGGATGTGATGCAAAACATCAGGATCGGGACCAAGCTGCTTGGGGGATTCATTCTCATCGCCCTGCTGACCCTGGTGACGGGACTCATCGGTTATCTTGGCCTGAGTGATACGGAACAGTCGCTCAATGAAGTGGCGGATGTCCGCCTGCCCAGCACGTTGGGCTTGCAAACCCTGAAAAATTCCCAAATGTTGCTCCGCACGGTGGAGAACGGCTTGCTGCTCCCGGCGGAGATCGTCACTCCAGCCGACCGGGAGCGTCAATTCACCAGGCTGCAGTATGCCTGGCAACAGGCGGCGGAGGGTTGGGCACTCTACGAGCCCCTCCCCCAGACCCCCGAAGAAGCCGAGCTCTGGAAACGTTTCGTCCCGGTCTGGAATGAATGGAAGGCCCAGATGGAGCGCTATGTGGAGCACATCCGCGCAGACGAACGCCACTACGCCTACGAAGTGTCCCGCGGCCCACTACGGGCTGCTTTTGTGCAAGCCGAAGAGTTGCTTGCCAAACTCATCCAGGTCAACATCGAGATCGCCCAAATCGATAAGCAGGAAGCCTATGCCGCCGCGGCCCGGGCGAAACTGCTGCTTGTGGCGGGTGCCCTGTTCTGCCTGCTCCTGGCCCTGGTGCTGGGCATCGTGATCACCCGCATGATCACCCGCCCCCTGGCCATGGGGGTGGCCTTTGCCGAGCAGGTGGCCGGGGGCGATCTGGATGGCCGCCTCGAAATCCACCAGAAGGACGAAATAGGTGTGCTGTGCGACGCCCTGCGCACCATGGTTTCCAACCTCAAGCAGCTCATCGAGTCCGCCAACGCCAAATCCGCCGAGGCGGAACAACAGGCGGCCAAGGCCCAGGCGGCCGTGCTCGAGGCGGACAAGGCGAGCCAAACGGCCCAGGCCAAGACCGACGCCATGCTCGAAGCCGCGAGCCGACTGCAGAGGGTCGCCGAAGTCACCTCTTCGGCCTCGGAAGAACTCTCCGCCCAGATCGAGCAATCGAGCCGGGGTACGGAAATCCAGGCCCAACGCGTCACCGAGACCGCCACGGCCATGGAGGAGCTCAACGCCACGGTGCTCGAAGTGGCCCGCAACGCCTCCGAAGCCGCGGCCTCTTCCGACTCCGCCCGCAAGAAGGCCCAGGAAGGGGCGGACATGGTGCAGCGGGTGGTGCAGGGCATCGCCCTGGTCCAAAGCCAGGCCCAGGAAATGAAGCACGACATGTCCCAACTCGGGGAGCAGGCCGAGGGCATCGGCCAGATCATGAACGTCATTTCCGATATCGCCGATCAGACCAACCTGCTGGCGCTCAATGCCGCCATCGAGGCGGCCCGGGCCGGGGAAGCGGGGCGGGGCTTCGCTGTGGTGGCCGACGAGGTGCGCAAACTGGCGGAAAAGACCATGACCGCGACCAAGGAAGTGGGCAGCGCCATCCACGGCATCCAGCAGAGCACCCGCAAGAACATCGAGAAAGTGGAACGGACCTCGCGTCAGATCGAGGATGCCACGGGACTGGCCAACGAATCC
>CAZNSV010000274.1:0-5300 GCA_964575775.1 uncultured Desulfovibrionaceae bacterium | reverse complement strand
ATGCGTGAGATCGTGATCATCAGCGGCAAGGGGGGCACGGGCAAGACGAGCATCGCCGGGGCCCTGGCCTACCTGGCCGAAAGCAAGGTGCTCTGCGACATGGATGTGGACGCACCGGACCTGCACCTGCTCCTGACCCCCGAGATCCAGGAGCGCCACGACTTCATCTCCGGCCACGAGGCCCGCATCCGCAGCGAGGACTGCACGCGCTGCGGCCAGTGCGCGGAGCTCTGCCGTTTCGACGCCGTGCTACAGACGCAAGACGGCTACCAGGTGGACCCCGTGCGCTGCGAAGGCTGCAAGGTCTGCGTGGCCCTCTGCCCAGCAGGGGCCATCGACTTTCCGGACAGCCACTGCGGGGAGTGGTTCCGCAGCGAAACCCGCGTGGGCCCCATGCTCCATGCCCAGCTCAAGGCAGGGGCGGAGAACTCCGGCCGCCTGGTCACCCTGCTCAAGCAGCAGGCCCGAGCCCTGGCCGAAGACCGCGGGCTGGAGCTGTTGCTCTGCGACGGCGCCCCCGGCATCGGCTGCCCCGTGATCAGTTCCCTGGCCGGGGCGCACCTGGCTCTCATCGTCACCGAGCCCACCCTCTCGGGCCTGCACGATCTCAAGCGGGTGCAGGAGCTCTGCAGGCACTTCCGCATCAAGACGGCCGTGCTGGTCAACAAGTGCGACCTCAATCCGGAGCAGACGGAGCGTATCCGTGCCCGCTGCGCCGAACAGGGCTGTGCCGTGCTGGCGGAACTGCCCCACGATCCGTTGTTCGTCCAAGCCATGGTCAACCGCAAGACCGTGACGGAATATCCCGCAACCCCCACGGCCCGGGCCCTGCGCGAGGCCTGGGAACGCATCGCAACCCTGGCCGGACTGGGCACACGCCCCTTATCGACCTGAACACAGGAGCACACAGTCATGGACAAGACCCGCATCGCCATTCCCTCGGAACAGCCCGGCGGCCTGGAGGCCCTGGTGGGTGCCCATTTCGGCCACTGCGACCTCTACACCATCGTGGACGTCACGGCCGGGAGCATCGAACGCGTGGGCACCCTGCCCAACGTCCCGCACCAGCAGGGTGGCTGCATGGCCCCGGTGCAACACCTGGCGCAGCATGGCGTCCAGGCCCTGATTGCCGGTGGCATGGGCATGCGCCCCTTGATGGGGTTCAACCAGATGGGCATCCAGGTCTTTTTCGGCGCCGGAGCCCCCAGCGTGGGCGCGGCGGTGACGGCCTTTTTGGAGGGGCGCCTGCAGCCCTTCACCGCCAGCAATACCTGCGGCGGTGGCCAGTAGAAGCCGTATCGCACGGACACCGGGGGCTCCCTTTCCCAATTGAAATGGAGCCCCCGGATTCACTCTCGAACCACATGAAATATAAGAAGAGTTTACAGTGGGAGCGGAACAAATCGTTGCAAGAACCCAGTGCAGCCTAGGAACCGGTCATGCCCATTCATGAAATCACGTGCCTGGATTGCGGCTACAGCGGCGAAGTCCTGACCCTCAAGGCCGGGGACATGCCGCCCTGCCCCGACTGTCGTGGGGGGCGCGTGGAACTGCGCCTCTCCGCCCCCAGCTCTCTGACGGGCAAGAATCCTCAGTCCCTGCCCGGCCCCAGCGACACGGGCTGCTGCGGCTCCCGCCCTGCCCAGGCGGGCTGCGCCGGGCCCGGCAGTTGCTGCGGCAAGGCCTGAGCACCCTGGCCAAACACGCCCCCAAGGAGGCAAGACCATGCATGTCCTGATCGTACACCACCGCGCCGGGGAGCTGACGGACTTCGTGGCCGCCCTGCAGCGCGAGCCCGGCCTGCGGCTGAGCATCGTGGACAGCGCCGAAGCCGGATTGGTCGCGGCCCGCCGCGATAGCCCGCACCTGGTGCTCCTGCCCGAGGACCTGCCCGGGCGCAACGCCAAGACCTACCTCACGGAGCTGCTGCAGGTGGACGCCATGATCAACACCGCTGTCTGCAGCCCCCGCAGTGAGACGGATTTCCATGAATTCTACGAGGGGCTGGGGGTTTTGCTGCAACTGCCGGAGCTCCCCACAGCGGCTCAGGCGCCCCTGCTCGTCCACAGGTTGCGCGACCTGGCCTGATCGGGGCGCGGCACCACAGGAAACGGCAGAGGCCTCCACGCCCCTGCCGGTGTCCTGCGGACCCACCTACCGTAAGAAAAATCAGGAGTTCAGCTGCAGGATCACGGCGTGGCGCAGTTGCAGCTGCCGGGCCAGGATTTCGCTGTAGTCCCTGGCCTGGCGCATGCTTGCGAACTGGCCGATGTAGACCCGGTACCAGACACCCTGCTCGCCCAGATGCACGCTTTCCACCCGGGGGTCGTGCACCCCGCGTTTGCGCAGGGCCTCCACCCGCTCCCGGGCCTTGGTGTCCGTGCGCCAGGAACTCTCATGCAGGGCGTAGAGTGGCTGTCCAAATTGAGGGGCGCTCGCGTCGCGGAACTCCTCCGCTCCTTCCTGGATGACCTGCGGCACGGCGGCCCGCAGCTGGGGCCCGTCCGAGGCCACGGCGGCCGCTGCGGCGTGCTGCAACGCAGCGGCAATGACGGCCTGGTTCCGGTCCGGCTCCGAGGCCGCCACCGCGGGACGGGTCTGCGGCTCCGGCGCCACGGGGGCGGTGGCCACCTGGACCCGGGGCCTGTCGGGGCCCGGACTGGTGCCAAAGGCCGCTTCCAGGATGCGTTCGGTCTCGCGGTTGCGCTCCGCAGCGGTGCTGCCGCCGAGCACCACGGCCAGGAGTCGGCGGCCGTTGCGCTTGGCGGTGACGATGATGTTGAACCCCGAGGCCGCCACATAGCCGGTCTTGAGGCCGTCCACGCCGGGCACGGTGCCCAGAAGCCGGTTGCTGTTGTTGCGCCGGATCTTATTGTGGAACATGTGGGTCTTGGAATGAATGGCCAGGGTCTGGGGAAAGCGGCGCAGATAGGCGTCGGCCAGGAGCATCATGTCCCGGGCCGTGGTGCGCTGCCCCTTGGCGGGCAGACCGTGGGAATTCTTGAAGGTGGAGTGCTGCATGCCCAGGAAGCGTGCCTTGCGGTTCATGCGCTCCACAAAGGCCTGCTCGCTCCCGGCCAGATGCTGGGCAACGGCCACGCAGGCGTCGTTGCCCGAGGCGATGGCCATGCCGTTGAGCAGGGCCTCGATGCTCACCCGCTCCCGGGCTTGAAGCCGCATGCTGGAGCCGCCGGTGTTGGCGGCGGCCTGGCTGATCAGCACCTTGTCCTTGAGGCCGATACGCCCCTTCTCGACGTCTTCCAGCACCAGGTACATGCTGAGGATCTTGGTCAGAGAGGCAGGGGCGATACGCTGGTCCGCATTCTGCTCAAAGAGGATCTGACGCGAGTTCATGTCCATGACAATGGCGGCCTTGATGTCGTAGCGCGCCGCGAAAGCGGGCACCGCGAGCCACAGGCTCAGAACCAACGGCAGCAACGGAATGCAGACGGCCGGATAGGGCTTCATCGCTCATCTCCCGGGGGGCAATGCCGCGGCGGCGCCGTGCCGTCCAACGCCCGGCCTGGGCCCCACCCTCGGCAACAGTTCACTTCTTATCGGCAGGAACGATCCTGGCTTCAGGTTGCACCGCCTCGGTCCGGGCCGGATCCAGAGCGGCATGGGTGGCGGCCTGGGCGGGCTTCATCTCCACCAGACGGTACACGCCCTCCTGGGCGACGCTGTCGTCGGCCACCTGCACCGAAACGGTGAAGGCCAGGGCGGAGCCGCTGCCCAGAACCAAGGACAACACCAACAAAGCCGGGATGATGCGCGCGAAACGGTTCATGTCGGACCTCTCTTGCTTGGACGCTGCCCAGGCAGCGCGGTTGAGCCACGGTTTCTTCTGGAGGCCTATTTGCCAGGAACGTGCCAAGAACAAGAGTGACACGCACCCTGAACAGCAACGCAACGAAACGACAAGGTAAAATTTTTTTCTAGAGTTTTTTTAGATAGTTAGCAGCGTCAGAACTTCGGCAGAACTTGCCGCGGCTGCGTCGGACTTGTACAAGCCGGCGAAGCGTACTATGACATCTGGAAACCGCAGCACCCCGGCACAACTCAGGGAATACGTTCCCACGGCCCTGCAGCCGCCCTGTCCGTGCCCGGTTGCATCCCATTCACGGAGGCAGTCCGGAATGAAACGAGTGTTCTGTACCCAGTTCTGTGGCCTGCTGGTCCTTCTGGGCCTCGTACTCCTGCATGCACCGCTGCACGCCGCCACCGTGACCGGGGTGGATGTGCTGGAATTCGGCCTCTACACCTACGACGACAAGGTCGTACTGATGGAGGAGCGCCAGGGCACCACCAAGCTCTCCAACATCCGCCGCCTCAAGGAAACCCTGGAGATCCCCCTGCGCCGCAACGCATTTTTCGGCATCAAGTTCGTGCTCAAGAGCCTGCAGCCCAGGCAGGACGTCTCCATCACCATCCGGGTCACCAACCCCAAGGGCGAACCCAGCGCGGGCAGCCTCACCACACTCACCGGCGTGCCCACCACCACCACCATCGACTTCACGGAGCTCGACCCCCCGGGTGCCTATCTCTTGGAAATCCTGCAGGACGACCGGGTGCTGCTGAGCAGGACCGTCACCCTTATCGCCCCTTGATTGCGACAACGCTTTGGCCCCCAAGGGCGTCATGCTCAAGGTAACACTCAACGCCCTGCTCGAACGCTTGCAGCCCTTCTGTCTGGAGGCCCTGCAACGCACTGCCGCCTATTGCGCGGAAAAGACCCAGTACGAAGTCACGGGCGGGCATCTGCTCCTGACCTTGTGCCGGGGCACCGAAGGCGATGTCCCCCTCATCCTGCGCCACTTCGGGCTCGACCCCCGGGCCCTGGCCGAACAACTGGAGGACAGCCTCGCCGAACTCCCGGTGGGGCACACCGGACGTCCGGCCATGTCCCCGACGCTCACGGACCTGATCCAGGACGCCTGGCTCACGGCCTCCATCGAACTGGGCGATGTCGGGATCCGCTCCGGCGCCCTGCTCCTGGCCCTGTTGGCCGCGCCCCATACCGCCTGCCCCGAGGCCTTTGCCGCCGGACTCCAGGCCGTGCCCCGCGAGAGACTCCTGGGCTCCTTTGCGGAGATCACCGCCGGGTCCAGCGAGAACGCTCCCCAGGCCCAGGGCCTTGCGCGCAAGGGGCGCACCGACCCCGCCGAGGATAACGGCGCCACGGCCCTGCAGCGCTTCTGCACCGACCTCACGGCCCTGGCGGTGAAGGCCATGGACCCCGTGTTCGGCCGCGACCGTGAGATGCGCCAACTCATTGACATCCTGGCCCGGCGCAAGAAGAA
>CAZNSV010000273.1:798-5329 GCA_964575775.1 uncultured Desulfovibrionaceae bacterium | reverse complement strand
ACCGGCCTGGACCTGAGCGGGGTCCAGAGCCTCTACCTGCTGCCCTACGGCCGGTTGGGGATTCTGCCCTTTGGCGCCATGATCACGGACCGGCAGAGCGGGCGGTTGCTGCTCGAGGACTACCAGATTTCCTATCTGGCGGCTTTGGGACAGCTGCTGCAGGCGCCCCTTGTGGGGCACACCGACCTCCTGGCCGTGGGCAACCCGGTGATGCCCGGGTATTTCGGCACGGAACTGCCCCTCAAGGTGGCGGAGGCCGGGGCTTCCGGCACGCGGGGGCAGGTGCCGGACCTTTCGGTGCTGCCCTATGACGAGGCCCGGTTCCTGTACCGGCTGCTCAATCCGGCGGACTACGCGGCCACGGTGCCGCGTGGCGAGGCCACCCGCGCCTTCTCTTTCACCCAACTGGCCGAGGCAGGCACCGAGGCCCGGGAGATCGGCCGGGAATACCAGGAGCGCGGGCTGGGGCAGTCCCAGGTGGCGGCGGATGCGCCCGTGAGCGAGGCGGAGCTGCTGCGGCAGATCCAGGCCACGCCCCAGGGCTACGTGCACCTGGCCACCCACGGCAAGCTCCTGCCCGCCAGCCCCCTGGACTCCTTCCTGGTCTTTTCCGAGGACCCCACGGCGCCGGAAGGCATGCGCAGCGGCCTGGTCACGGTGCGCCAGCTGCGCGGCGCGCTCTTCGGCAAGCTGGCGGGCGCCAGGCTCTGCACCCTGTCCTGTTGCGAAACCGCACTACGCGGGGACACCCTGGGCCTGGAGCTGGCCTCCCTGGCCGGGGCTTTTCTTTCCGCCGGGGTCCGGGTGGTGGTGGCCTCGCTCTGGGAAGTCCCGTCCGAGGCAACGGCGGTATTGATGCAGCGCTTTTATTCGGAACTTTTTTCTGGTAAAACCGTGCCCGAGGCTCTGCGTACCGCGCAATTGTCCCTGGCCAGGGAGCCGCAGTACGCAGCGCCCCTGTATTGGGCGGCTTTCATCCCCCTGGGCCTGGACCCGGCGGAAGTGGTGACGCCCTGAACCCTCGCCACGGAGCGCGTCCTGCACGGTCAGGGGCGCACAAACCCCAGAGGAAGCGATCATGACCCGACATCTTTGCCTTGCCCTGCTGCTGTGCTGCTGTCTGAGCCTCGCGGCTGGCCCGGCGGCGGCCGACGAGTGCGCCCAGGCCTACGCCGGCGTGGAGACCCTGAAGGACATCGAGGCCTTGCACGCCCGGCTGGCGCAGTACCCCCAGTGCAAGGACCTCTACATCGTGCTGGGCGACGTGAGCTACGAGCAGCAGCTCTGGCTCGACGCGGAAGGCTGGTACGCCAAGGCCCTGGAGGTCTACCCCGACGACAGCTACCTCATGGACCGCCACGCCGAATGCCTGCGCAACAAGCCCATTGCCCTGGACAATGCGGCCGGGCTCGATGTGGAAGGCGAAATCCAGAAGCGCGGGCTCGGAGGCACCAAGGGACTGCCCCCCTTGTCCTTGGAGATCAATTTCGACTCGGGCAGCGCGGCCCTCAAGCCCGAGGCCCACAGCTCCCTGGACGCCTTCGCGACCATGCTGCAGGAGCGCTTCGGGGACTACCGTTTCGAGGTCCAGGGGCACACCGACGCCGTGGGCAGCGAGCAGAACAATCAGGCCCTGTCCAAGCGGCGGGCCGAGGCTGTGCAGAGCTACCTGGTCCAGCGGCACGGCATCGACCCCGCCCGCCTGACGGTGCAGGGCTATGGCCAGTCGCGCCCCATCGCGAGCAACACCACCCCCGAGGGGCAGGCGCGCAACCGGCGGGTGCAGTTCCAGGGCTTCAAATAGACCCAAGCAGCCAACGAGGTGACCATGCGCAGCGAGACGAGGTGGCGGAACGGCAGCGGTACACGACTTCTGATCTGGGGGCTCCTGGCGGGGCTGTTGCTCTGCTGGCAGCCAGCCGCGCTCCACGCCGAGGGGCGGACGGTGATCGTCACCGCCGAGGGCCTGGCCGATCCCCTGGCCGACGCCTACCAGCGCGACAAGGCCCTGATGGTGGAGGACCTGCGCCGCGACGCCAGGGCCCAGGCCGTGGAAAAGGCCGTGGGCTCCCTGGTCTCCTCCTCCACGCTCATGGAGAACTACGCCCTGATCCACGACCGGGTCCTGACCCAGTCCGCGGGGCTCATCAAGCAGGTGATCAAGGAGAGCCCGCCCTGGATCGGGGATGACGGCCTGGCCCACATGCTCATCCGGGCCGAGGTCTACGTGGACGACGTGCGCAACGCCTTGGAGCAAATGAGTGGGGCGGAGCGCGTGTCCCTGATCAAGCAGTACGGCAACCCCAAGATCTCCACCTCCATCCTGGTGCAGAGCACGGAAGACGCCCTGGGGCGCCCCGTGCGCTCGCCCCTGGCGGAAAACATCCTCAACGAGCGGCTCAAGAGCTTCGGCTATCGCGTCTGGAGCGAGGACCACTCCCTGGAACTGCGGACCGAGCTCATGGTGCGCAGTCAGATGGAGGGGCAGGTGCAGTCCACCCTGTCGCTGCAGCAGCAGCGCGCCGCGGACTTCTACATCCAGGGCGTGGCCAAGCTCTCCAGCTTCAGCCACACCCTCAAGCCCGCCAACATCCCGGTGACCATGTACAACCTGGCCCACTTCAGCGTGAAGTGCGTCAACGCCCACACCGGCGAGGAAATCCTCTACAACAACCAGGTGCCGCGCGGTAAGTCCTGGGCCAACGAGTCCCAGGCCATCGAAGATGTGGGGCGGCTCATCGGCAACGAGTTCTCCCAGGAGTTCTTCGCACAGCACCTGCAGGCCCCGTCCCAGATCTTCCAGCTGCACGTGCTGGGCCTGCCGAGTTACGACATGGGGCAGTTGCTCAAGAAGGAATTCATCGGCCTGCGCCCGGTGCTCAACGTGGATTTCCGCAGCTTCGACCGCAACGGCGCCTCGCTCTACGAGATCGAATTCAGCGGAGGGCAGGAGAACTTCAACCAGACCCTCAACAGCGTGGTCATCGCGCCCCTGAACCAGAAGCTGGGGGAGAACGCCTTTTCCCTGGATTCGGCCCAGGGTGAGACCGTGCGCATCAGCTACAAGAGCGCCATGACGGAGAGTCAGCTGCAGACGCGGCTGGAGACCGCGCCCCCGGCCTCCCTGGCCCAGGCCGCGCCCGAGCGCATCCGGGACGTGGTCAAGAGCGAGGAGACCCTGAAGAAGGTGGCCGAGGTGGCTCCGGAGGTGGCGCAGAAGCTGGGTGAGGAAGGCATCCTGGACGCCGCGGGCGCCAAGGGTGCGGTGCAGAACTTCTGAGGCAACACGGTTTCGCGCCGAGCACGGAGGTCTGGCGCGGATCCGTGAGACGACACACAGACGAACGGGCGCTCAAAGCGGAGGGCGTCCGTGCACACCGACCCCAGAGGCCGGGATGTCCGCTGCACGGAAAAAGGAGTCTTGCCATGCTCAGGAACATGTTGCTGGTGGTGACCGTGTTCTGCGCCCTGCTTGCCGCCGCGGGCTGCAAGAAGGAAACGCCCGTGGCCCCGCCCCAACCCACGGCGCAGCAGTACTTCAACCAAGGGCTGAGCCTCTATCAGCAGGAGCGCTTCCCGGAAGCCGCATCCTATTTCGAGAATGCCGTGGCCATGAAGGCGGATTATGTGGACGCCTTTGTCTACCTCGGCCTGAGCTACTGGAAGCAGAACATGCTGCAGCGCGCCGAGGAGGCCCTGGTGCGCGCCGCCAACCTGCAGCCCAACAACCTGGCCGCCCGGGAGAGCCTGGGCCTGCTGCTCTTCTTCCGGGGCAACCTGGACCAGGCCAGGCAGCAGTTGGAAGCCGCCCGGGCTCTGGGCAGCATCGACCCCTCGGTCTACTCGGCCCTGGGCACGATCTATCTGGAGCAGAACCGCTGTGACGACGCCCTGGCCGCGTTCAAGCGCGCCCTGGAGCTGAATTCTTCCTACCTGCCGGCCAAGGAAGGCCAGGACAGGGCCAAGGCCAAGTGCGGCGGCAAAAAGCCCGCGGCGCCCAAGAAGACACCGCAGCCCACGCCCCAGACAGAGTTCAAGGGCGGTGCCAAGGCTCTCAATCCGGCGGATTTCTAGGCATTTTCGCCTTGAGTGGTAAGATGCTCTAACCCGGACCAGTCCGCGTGCCGGTCTGCGTATCGGCCCCGGACGGGAGGCAAAGCATGGTGGAGCAACAGAGAAGGCTCCCTGCGGCAGTGGTCCTGCTCCTGGTGTTGTTGGGCGTGGCCACGGCCGCCCCGGCAGGGCAAAAGGAGCTCATGGAGAACTGGACCGCCAAGAAGCAGGCCGTGGCGGATCAGGTTTACGAGCGCCTGCGCCAGGAAGGCAAGCTGCCCAAGGACGGCAGTGTGAGCTTTTCGGCTCACACCAGGCCCGACCCACAGCACCCGGGCCGCACGATCATCGAGGTGGACCGGGTGGAGATCCTGCCCCCGCCGGGCGCGGGCTCCCAGGCACCGGCTACCGGGGATTCCGGCGGCAAGGCCCCTGAGGCCAAGGCGCCCCTGGTCCGGGAAGAACCCCTGGACTTGCA
>CAZNSV010000273.1:0-769 GCA_964575775.1 uncultured Desulfovibrionaceae bacterium | reverse complement strand
GACCCTGCCCGGCCTGGTGAGCTACGAGAGTCTGGACATTCCCGTGGAGCAGGAATTCAAGGGGCGTTTCGAGGTGCGCAAGGGCGTGATGCTGCCGGTGAACGGGAACTCCGGGCGCGTGCCCGCCGAGAAGCCCGGCGAAAAGGCCCCGGCCGAGCCCTGAGCGTGACGAGACGGCAGCCGTCGGAGCGAAGAGTTGATAACTGCGCGCTGCAAGTCATAATGACTACGTACCTTGTGCTCCGGGCAAGAGCACAACAACAACAGCGAGGATGGGACGCATGAACCGCAAGACCGCACTGATACTGGTACTGGCAGCCCTGGTGCTGTGTTTCGCCCAGGTCGCCCAGGCAAGCAACAAGAAACTCATGACCATCAAGATGGCCAAGCAGGACCTCAAGCGTAACATGGTGGAATCCATCGTGGGCTACAAGGTCAAGAGCCAGAGCGAGTTCGGCCTCACCGAAGACGCGGAATACAAGGTGGACACCAAGGCCGAGGCCGTGATCAAGGGTGTGCAGGTGGACGAGTGCATCTACGACCAGGAAAAGGACGTGGCCATCTGCTACGGCCACGTGGACCTGGGCACGGTGCAGAACATTCTCGGGGGCTACAGCGCCTACAAGGGCGTGACCATCCGCCACATCGGGCTGGGGTCCATGACCGAGAGCTCGCGCCCGGCCTTGCGAGCCCTGCGCGCGGCCATGCTCAACGCCTACGACGAGCTGGCCACCCTGCTGGTGGGGGAGCAGATCTACTCCCGCTCCAC
>CAZNSV010000272.1:0-5340 GCA_964575775.1 uncultured Desulfovibrionaceae bacterium | reverse complement strand
TGGTCCGCAATGTCCGTGATGACGTTCATGATCCGGCCAATGGCCTCGGCCTGCTGCCCGAGAGCGGCCAGGTTGCCCTTCAGACTCTGGGCCTGGGCCTCCACCTGATTGATGGCCTCCACCACCTGGGTGACCACCGCCGCCCCTTCCTGGGCCTTGCCGCGGGCCGCGTCCGATTCCTCCGCCGCCAGGGAGGCGTTCCTGGCCACCTCCAGCACCGTGGCGCTCATCTCCTCCATGGCGGTGGCGGCCTCGTGGATGCGCTGCTGCTGCGCCTCGGCCCCGCGCCGGGCCTGCTCCACCTGGGCCGCAAGCTCTTCCGCGGCCGAGGCCATGGCATTGGCCACGCTGTCGGCCTGCTCGGCCGTGCGGGCGATGATCCGGTTCTGCTCCAGGACCTGGACCTCCTTGGTCTTCAGATCGGTCATGTCCACATAGATGCAGAACCCGCCGATGCAGACGCCGTCCAGATCATACAAGGGGCAGACATTGGCCAGCACGTGCCGCTGCCCCCCCTTGTGTCCGGTGATGGTCACCTCCAGATTGCGGAACACCTCGCCGTTCTTGATGGACTTGCCCACCGCGGTCTGCCGCGTGGGATCGTTGTAGAAGATTTCCGCCAGGGTGCGCCCCAGCTGGGCACCGGGCGCGCCGTCGATCTGCACCATATCCAGGCAGGCCTGGTTGGTGAACAGGGCGCGTTCCTTGGCGTCCACCAGCAGGAAGGGCGTGGGGATGCCTTGCAGCAGCCCCTTGTTGAGCCCTTTTTCGTACTTGAAGGCCCGAGCGGCGGCATCGAGGGCATTGAACAGCACCGGCACGGACTTGGCGCAATCGCGGGTGCAGAGGGCATCGGCATGGAACCGCCCCTCGGCGAGATCGGCAAGCACCACCGTGGCCTCGGCCACCGCCTTGCGTTGCAGCAGCAGCACCCAACTCGTCGCGGCCAGGGCGACCAGTCCTGCCCCGCCGACCACCAGAGCCCCCATGGCCCCCGACGCCCCGACAAACAGCACCCCCAGAACCGCAAGACCGATGACGAAGGCCCCGCCGACCATGGCCGGAATGGTGAGCCTGGAACTGTCCATGCATCCCCCTGTTGTTGAACCCGCTGCAGCTCTCGCAGCCTATCCCGGACAGGCAACTCCGATCCGCCCCCTCTCGGGATCAGACCATTGCTTCGCCAGCCAACCCGGCCCGAAAACTCTCATCCGCCATACAAAACAAAAATGTCTGCATCTGTCCAGATGTGCGGCACCCGATAGGCATGATATTGTCACCCACCCCCCTGCCCGGAGGCGGTCAGCCGCTGCCGGACTCTGGCAGAGGCCCTGCGCCAAACCCTGCCCCCTGGTGGACATTTCCCCGCCCCAGGGCTATCCTGGTTGGACATCGCCCGCGAGAACGCGTGGTTACACCCCTGCCGGAGGTTCCAATGCCCGGTCCAGCCCCCTTGTTCATCGGCAAGAGCGCAACCAACATCCAGCTGCTGCTCCCTGGCATGGCCAACCGCCATGGGCTGATCGCAGGCGCCACGGGCACCGGCAAGACCGTGACCCTGCGCGTCATTGCCGAGCAGTGCAGCGCCAGGGGCATTCCCGTGTTCATGGCCGACGTCAAGGGCGACCTGGCCACCCTCTGTTGCCCCGGCGAGCTCCAGGGCAAGATAGCTGAGCGGGCCCGGCAGCTCGGGCTGGATGGCTTCGCCCCCACGGGCTACCCGGTGACCTTCTGGGACGTGTTCGGCGAGTTGGGGCACCCTGTGCGCACCACGGTCTCGGAGTTCGGCCCCCTGCTTTTTTCCCGGCTGCTGAACCTCAACGAGACCCAGGCCGGGGTGCTCAGTCTGGCCTTTCGCATTGCCGACGACCAGGGCCTCCTGCTCCTCGACTTCAAGGACCTGCGCGCCATGGTCGCCTACGTGGGCGAGCACGCCGCCGAGTTCCGCACCCAGTACGGCAACATCTCCCCGGCCAGCGTGGGTTCCATCCAGCGGCGGCTGCTGGAGCTCGAAGACCAGGGCGGCAGCCTGATCTTCGGCGAGCCCGCCCTCGACCTCGCGGACCTGCTGCAGACCGACGGGCAGGGGCGCGGGGTCGTCAACATCCTGGACGCCCAGCGCCTGCTCATGGCCCCCCGGGCCTACGCCACCTTCCTGCTCTGGATGCTCTCCGAGCTCTTCGAAATCCTGCCGGAGGTGGGCGATCTCGAACGGCCCAGGCTCGTGTTCTTCTTCGACGAGGCGCACCTGCTCTTTGCCGACGCGCCCAAGGCCCTGGTGGAAAAGATCGAGCTGGTGGTCCGGCTGATCCGCTCCAAGGGCGTGGGGGTCTTTTTCGTGACCCAGAACCCCCTGGACCTGCCCGACGCCGTGCTGGCCCAGCTGGGGCACCGGGTAATCCACGCCCTGCGCGCCTTCACCCCCAAGGAGCAGCGCCTGATCCGGGCCGTGGCCGAGACCTTCCGCCCCAACCCGGCTTTCAGCACCGAGGCCGTAATCCCGGAACTGCGGGTGGGCGAGGCCCTGGTTTCCATGCTGGACAGCCACGGCGCGCCGCTGCCGGTGGAGCGGACCCTCATCGCCCCTCCAGGCAGCCGACTGGGCACTCTGGAGCCCGCAGAGCGGAGCCGAATCATCCGGCAGTCGGTGCTCTACGGCCACTACGAGCGGGTCGAGGACCGGGAATCCGCCTACGAGCTGCTGCTCAAACGCCGGGACGAACGCGAACAGGCCCAGGCGCGACAGGTGGCGGCCAGGGAGCAGGCCAAGGCAGAGCGGGTCGCACAGACGCAAGAGCGGCAGGAGCGGGCCAGACAGGAGCGGGCCGCCCGACCCATGACCGGCAACCGCCAGGGCTTTGCCGAGGCCCTGGCCAAGAGCGCCGTGCGCTCCATCGGTTCCAGCCTCGGGCACAAGATCGCCCGGGGCATCCTGGGCACCCTGCTGGGCAAGTAGCCCCCTGCCCCTTGGTGGCGAGCCGCGCGGCGCTCAGACCGGGATGTCCAGGGTAACCCTGGTCCCCTGGCCGGGTGCCGAACGGATCTCCAGCTCGCCCCCCAACAGCCAGGCGCGTTCGCGCATGCCCAGCAGGCCGAGGCGTTTGTCCTCGGCGGCCTGGCGCATGCGCGTCGCCGGGTCGAAGCCCTGGCCGTCGTCCTCCATGCAGAGCCGCAGGCAGCTGCCGGACCGGGCCAGACTCAGGGAGAAGCGACGGGCCCGGGCGTGCTTGAGGGTGTTCTGCAGCGTCTCCTGCACCAGCCGGTAAAGGTTGGTCTGGGCGTCGGCGGACAGGTCCGGCACCGCGTCCTCGCTCAGGGTGCAGACGGCATCCACCCCCGTGCCCTTGGTCATCATGGAGCAGAGGATTTCCAGGGCCCGCATCAGGCCGAAGTTTTCCAGATCGGGGGGGCGCAGCATGTAGGACAACTGGCGGACGGACTGGATGGCCTGCTCCAGCTGCTCCTCCAGCCTGCCCAGGGAGGGGTTTGGCCCCAAGCGCTGGGCGAGCACGTAGAGGTTCAGCTTCATGGCCACCAGGCTCTGGGCCAGCTGGTCGTGGAGCTCGCGGGACAATCGGCCGCGTTCGGCCTCCTGGATGCGCAGCAACTCGTGGCTGAGCCTGCGGATGCGCTCCTCGTCCTCGCGGCGGCGGGTGACGTCCTCGAAAAACCCGTCGATACGCGTCAGACGCCCAGCGGCATCCTGCTGCCCCTGGGCGCTGATGCTGACCCAGACCCGCCCCCCGTCCTTGGTCCTGGCCTGGGTCTCGAAGCCGGTCACGGCGCCCGCCCCGAGTCTGTGGACGAACAGCTCCCTGTCTCCGGGGTTGACGTAGAAATCCTGCTCCAGTGAACGCACGAAGCGTACGAAGTCGGCTGGATCCTCGTACCCCATGATGCGCGCGGCCGCGGGATTGACCACGAGGATATCCCCCTCCGGGGTGGTCTGGAAGATCCCGGCCGGGGAATTCTCGAAGATGCTGCGGTAGCGCTGCTCCGCCTCGCGCAGGCTGGAGTAGAGGGTGGCGTTCTCCAGGGAGATGGCGGCCTGGGCCGCGAGGGTTTCCAGGGCCGGGACGATGTTGCGGCTGAAGACCCCCGGGGTCAAGTCGTTCTCGAAGTAGAGCGCCCCCTGCACTCTGCCCTGCCGGATCACGGGCAGACAGAGCACCGAACCGGGCTGCCGTCGCTCCGGGTCCCCGGCCGGCTCCTCCAGGAGCACGGGCTCGCCCTTGCGCAGGGCCAGGGAGACCACGCTCCGCACGTAGCCCGCCTCCAGATGCGCCTCACCGGGCTCCAGGAGCCTGGCCGTGAATCCGGGCTGCCCTGTTTCCATCTGGGGGCGGCCGCTGAACAGGGCCCTGGGCAGGAGCGTGTCGCCCCGGGCCTCGAGATAGATTCCCCGTTCGGCTCCCGCATGTTCGCACATCACGGCCAACAGACGGGGCAGCAAGGACTCCAGCTCGATCTCCTCGGAGATGGAGCGGGCCGATTTCATGATGGCGGCCAGGTCCGCCGTGCTGCGGCTCAGGAACGAGGTGTGGTCGGAATCCACGGCCAGGGGGGTCTCGCGGCGCCTGCCCGTCCCGCCCTCTTCCCCGTGTGAGGTGGCCAGCAAGGGGCCATGGGCCGCGGCCATGAGCCGCAGCTTGGGCTTGGCGCCCCAGAGCTCGTACAGATAGCGAGCCTCGCGCAGATAGGCCCTGGCCACGGTCTGGTTGCCGCGCCCCAGCCAGAACAGCCCGGCGCGCTCGCAGGCCAGGGCCCGGAAGAAGTTGCTGTTGCCCTGGTTGGCCGCGATGGCCTGGTCAAAGAGGTCCGCCGCCTCCAGGTCGCGCCCCTCGCTGCGGGCGGCCTCGGCCCGGGCCAGACAGCGGTTGCCCAGGAAGTTCCCGGGGTGCGTCCGGGCCAGGATGTCCATGTGCTCCAGGAACTCGCCCCGCAGGGCCTGCTCCTCGGGGCCGAGTTCGTGTGGAGCGCGCGCGCCCAGAATCAGGGCCAGCAGGAAGATCCGCACCGTGCTGATGCAGGACCCCACAAAAATGCTGCTGCCCGTGGCCGGATGCAGAAGCAGGGTCTGGGCTTGCTCCCATTCTCCGTGGATTGTCAGGGCCAGGGATTTGTAGGTCTGGTAGACGGTCAGCGCCATCAGGTTGCGGGCCTGTTGCAGCCCTTGCAGGTAGACCGCCTCGTCCGGAGCCCCGAAAGCAAAGGAGTTACGCCCGGTTGTCAGTTCGGCCAGGTTGGCGGCCACCGCATGCAGGCCCCGGACCGCATCCAGGACAATCTGCTGCTTGTCCCGCTGGTACTGTTCGAGCTCCTGGGCCACTGCCGTCAGCA
>CAZNSV010000271.1:0-5363 GCA_964575775.1 uncultured Desulfovibrionaceae bacterium | reverse complement strand
CGCCCCCAAGCCGGGCCACGGTATCCACGGAGCGTATGCAGGACTGCATGCGGCGGGCCACGCCCAGGAGGAGCTTGTCCCCGGCCTGGTGACCAAGGCTGTCGTTGATGATCTTGAAGCGGTTCAGGTCGAGCATGAACACGGCAAAGCGGTAGTCCGGCCGCCGCTTGGCGCGTTGCACCGCCCGCTCCAGGCGCTCCATGAACAGGGCGCGGTTGGGCAGGCCGGTGAGAGGGTCGTGGAAGGCCTGATGGGCCAACTGCTCTTCGAACTCCCGGCGCTCCGTGATGTCGGCGTAGATGTAGTAGATACCGTTCACGGCACCGGCGATGACGATGGGGAACCCCACCACGGAAACCGGGATGCGGCGGCCATCGCGATGGACACGGAAGGTCTCGCGCTGGATGGGACTGCCCCCCATCACGGTCTGGTAGACCTGCTCCGCCTCGGAGCGCAGTTCCAGGGGGACCACCACCTCGCGGTTGCGTCTGCCGCGCAGCTCGTTGGCCGTGTAGCCGAACAGGTCCTCGAAGCCTTTGTTCACGTTGACGATGACGCCCAGCTTGTCCACCAGCACAATGGCCTGGGGCGAGTTGGCGAAGAGTTGGCTGAAATGGGCGCGCTGCAGTTCCAGCTCCACCTCGGCCTCCTTGCGGCGCGAGATGTCGGTGACCGTGCCCTCGTAGCACTCGATCCCCCCGTCAGCCCCGTAGACGGCCCAGGAATTCTCGCTGATCCAGATGATGCTGCCGTCCTTGCGAAAGATCTCGGACTCGAACCCCCAGACCTCGCCCTGGCGGGCCATGATCTCCCGGAAGGCGTCGCGCCGGGTGGGATCCACATAGAGTTGGGTCGCGATGCTGGAGAAGTTCTCGATGAGTTCACTGGGAGAAATATAGCCGTAAATCCTCGCCAGGGCAGGATTGGCGTCCAGGTAGCGCCCCTCGGGCGTGGTGCGGAAAATTCCTTCCACGGCGTTCTCGAAGAGCTTGCGATACGTGTAGTTGCTGTTCTGGCGCAAGGCGACCTCCACAGCCGCGTTGGTATTTGCAATGTGCAGCGCAGGGAATTGGTTCATGAGAGCCCGGGTTTGCGGTTGTGGTCCGGAAAGAGGACCCAACTGGGGTACAGCACAATCCAGGCCAAACACCAAGCGCTTGGGATCTTGGTGGATAGCCCCTCCGCGCTGGAGCAATAATCACAATTATGTAGATTGGCAATTGGAAAAATTATCATAATGGTCACAGCAAACCCTGCGCGACACTGCCGGCACACCGCACCGAAACGCTTGGCTGCCGGGCCAGGAATGCCTTGCCAGGCCAGGGGTGCTGGTGTAATTAGTTCCGGGGTACTCCGGGGGGAGGAAAGGGTTGGGAGCCGTGGGGCGCATCAAGGCGAGCGATCTCGCTCCAGGCATGGTCCTTGCCGGCGACCTGTACAGCAGACAGGGGCGCATGCTCTTGCCCCAGGGTGCTGTCATCGAAGACAAGCACTTGAGAATCTTAAAGATCTGGGGCGTAACCGAGGCAGAGGTCGCAGGCCTGGCCGCGGACGCCTCACCCCCCGCACCCTTCCTGGACATCTCACCGGAAGCCTTCCAGCTCGCCGACGAATACCTGACGCCCTGGTTTTGCCAGGCCGGACTCGATGCCGAGCCCGTGCAGGAAATCTACACCCACTGCCTGATCCGGACCGCCAAGCAATTCGCCCTGAACCCACAGTTCGCTCGGAGCGCTCCTCATGTGCCACGCCGCGATGCCGCGGGGGCCAGTCGGCCGCACATCACCGTGAAGCCCTCCCTGGAGCGGTTGCTGCAACGGCCCAGCACCTTGGCCAGTCTGCCCGCCGTCTATGCCAAGGCCTGCGAGGTCCTCCACTCCCCCCGCAGTTCCGCCGCGGACCTGGCCAGGGTGGTGAGCACCGACACGGCCCTGACCGCGCGGCTGTTGCAGCTGGTCAACAGCCCTTTGTTCGGCTTTCCCGCCCCCGTGGAGAGCGTCTCCCGAGCCGTGGCCCTGATGGGGGCCAACGAACTGCAGACCCTGATCCTGGGCATCTCGGCCCTGGAGGCCTTCCGGGGCGTGGATCCGACGCTGTGCGACATGCCCAGCTTCTGGCGGCATGCCACCGCCTGTGCCGTGTTGGCGCGCATCCTGGCGGGATTCAAGGCCGGGCTCTCCGTGGAGCGCTTTTTCGTGGCCGGACTGTTACACGATGTGGGGCTGTTATACCTGCTGCTGCAGGAACCCGAAACCTGCGGCAGCCTCCTGCGCTACGCCCGGGAGCAACGGTACGCGTTGGATGCGGTGGAGCGCAGCTTTCTGGGCTTCGACCACGCCGAGGCCGGAGGAGCCCTGCTGCGACGCTGGCGCTTCCCCGAACCCTTGGCCCATGCCGTCCATCGCCACCATGCCCCCGTCGCGTCCCCACCTGCGCTGGACCCTTCGCTGCTCCATGTGGCGGACTGCCTGGCCCGCGCCTACAACCTCTGCGAAGGGGATCCCTGCCTGATGCCGGCTCTGGAGCTCCGGGCCTGGCGGACCCTCGAGCTCAGCCCCTCGGGCATCGGCACCGCACTGAACCTGGCTGAACCGCAAATCACCGCCCTGCGCAGGGCTTTTCTGGTTCCAGACCCGATGGCGCGGCAACCCACCTGACCCCCGCGTGCGATTACGACCAGTCCACTCCCCCCTTGACCCCACGCCCAGTCTCACGCAGAGTCGGATGCTGCAGCCACCCGCCTTCGCCTGGTGGCTTTCTCATTGAATTGTCTCCCAGGGTAGGCTAGGTTCCGACCCAGACTCGCGAGAAACGTCAATATTGTAAAACCACGTTGCTCACTGGCTCTCGATGAACGCCAGGCAGTCTGCCGAGGCGGACACACCAAGAACGCTTGCCGCAGAGACAGGAACCCGTTTCAGGGGCGGCCCACCGGAAATACCATGATCGACACCATGCCCAACGATTCCCTGTTCGTCCCGACCTACATCGCACGGCAGCCCATTTTCGACATCAAGAAGAACATCTGGGGCTACGAGCTGCTCTACCGGCATGCCAGCGACGCCACCGCCGCCATATTCTCCGACGAGGAGAGTGCCACCCTGGCCGTGGCGGCCTGTGCCTCTTGCCAACAGATGCACTTTTCCCGCAACAGCAAGTTGCTGATCAACTTTTCCGAGAAGTCCATCCTGGAGAAAATCCCCCACGCCTTGCCCGCGACGGACACCGTGGTGGAGATCCCGGCGCACCCTTCGGACCTGCCCGGGTACCTGGAGTCGCTGCAGTACCTCAAGCGTGAAGGCTATCGCATCGCCCTGGACAGTTACGAGGGGCACCCCGGCTCGGAACTGCTCCTGGAGGTGGCCGACATCCTGAAGATCGACATGCCCGGCAAGACCGGCAACGACGTGTCGCGCATCCTGGAGACCACCCGTGGCAAGGAGTACCTGCTCATCGCCAAGCGCATCGAGGAGCACGAGCAGTTCCAGATGGCCAAAAACCTCGATTTCACCTTGTTCCAGGGTTATTTCTTCCACAAGCCCGTGGTGCTCGAAGGGCGCAAACTGACCGCCAACCAGGCCTCGCGGCTGCAGCTGTTCAGCATCATGGAGAGGGATGAACCGGACTTCGACCGGCTCACCAATGCCATTCAGGCGGACGTGGCCATCAGCTACAGTCTCTTGTCCTATCTCAACTCCCCGGCCATCGGGCTACGCGAGCCCATCAAGTCCATCAAGCAGGCCCTGCTGCTCCTGGGCTGGAAGCAGATCAAGAATTGGCTGCGGGTGGTGATCCTGCGCGACATGGCTCACCGGGACACCCCCTCGGAACTGCCCTACACGGCGGTGCAGCGGGGCAAGTTCTTCCAGCTGGCGGCCTCCAACCAGGGCAAAAGCCCCTTCTCTCCGGACAGCCTGTTCCTCCTGGGGCTGTTCTCCCTTCTGGAGCCCATGCTCTCCCTGCCCATCCGGAGCATCGTGGAGAACCTGCCCCTGGAACCCGGGCTCAAGAAGGCGCTGTGTGGCGAACAAACGCCCTACTCCGGTTGGCTGAACCTGGCCCAGGCCTTCGAAACCGCCAATTGGGACGACGTGGACAGCCTGGTGGAGGAGTTGCACCTGGACCCCCTGCACACGGCTCAGTCCTATTACGAGTCCATCGCCTGGGCCAGCGTCTTCTTCCAGCAGCCGCCCAGGGACGTCTAGGGACGTCTAGGGACGTCTAAGGCCCCCACACCGCGGATCCAGCAGCCGCCTGGGCGCGGCATCGCCTTCAGCCCAGGGCCGTTTTCTCACCCCCACTCCCTGTCCACCAGGGTAACGCTCCCCCTCTGCCTGCCGCTCGGACGAGGCCCTGCCGGGTCGTCCACAACGCAACTCGCCTCGCGGCTGGTCGTGTCAGCCATCTTCCCTCTTTCCGCCCGGGGCAGAGCTGGAATCTCAGTGCCGCTTCAGGCTCCGGACCAGCCAGGACGGCTTGTTATCCCGAGTTTTTATTCCATCACCGCTAAAGATCGAGGTGCAGCACGTCGATAAGAGAGACGAGTGGGGCGAAGATTCACTCCGGCCGCAAAGGAGGTGGCCCAGCAGCTCGGCCGAATCCGCTCCCCAGGCAAGGACGCCACATCCACTTCAAGGAGGAATCACCATGTCTCTCATCATCAACCACAACATGATGGCCATGTCGGCATCGCGCAACTTGCGCACCTCGTTTTCCAACCTGGGAACGTCCGTGTCCAGGCTCTCTTCCGGACTGCGCGTGGTAGGAGCGGCGGATGACGCCGCCGGCCTGGCGGTCCGCGAGTTGATGCGCGCCGATATCAGCGCCCTGAAGCAGGGCGTGCGCAACGCCAACGACGCCATTTCCATGATCCAGACCGCTGACGGAGCCCTGGGCGTCATCGACGAAAAGCTCATCCGCATGAAGGAGCTCGCCGAGCAGGCCGCCACCGGTACCTACACCTCCACCCAGCGTCTGATCATCGACTCGGAATACCAGGCCATGGCCTCGGAAATCACCCGAATCGCCAACGCCACCAAGTTCAATGGCATTTACCTGCTCAACGGCAACCTCTCCAGCGACACGCACAACGGCGCCGGGCTGGTCTCCAGCGGCAAGCTCAAGGTCCACTTCGGCACCGGCAACGACAGCGCCGAGGACTACTACTACATCAAGGTCGACAACTCCACGGCCTCCGCCCTGGGCATCGGTCTGGGCGCCGCCACGGGCAACCAGGGGCGCTCCATCTCCACCCAGCAGCTGGCCCAGCAGGCCCTGCAGGGCATCGAGAACGCCATCGTGTCCAAGGACAAGATCCGCGCCAATCTGGGTGCCATGCAGAACCGGCTGCAGAACACCATCAC
>CAZNSV010000270.1:0-5377 GCA_964575775.1 uncultured Desulfovibrionaceae bacterium | reverse complement strand
GGCGCGGACTTCTTCCGTTGCGTGGAAATGATGAAGACTCGCCTCAAGGCCAAGGCCGTGCCCCTGCAGATCCCCATCGGAGCCGAAGACCGCTTCACCGGGATCATCGATCTCATCAAGGGACATGCCATTGTTTTTGACGAAGCGTCCAAGGGCGCTTCCTTCAATATCGAGCCCGTGCCCGCGGACTACCAGGACCAGTTCGACGCCCTGCGCCTCGAAATGCTCGAGTCCGTGGCCGAGGAAGACGAGGCCCTGCTGGAAAAGTACCTGGGCGGCGAGGAACTCACCCCCCAGGAGATCATGGCCGCCATCCGCAAGGCCACCCTCAACCAGACCATCGTGCCGGTGCTCTGCGGGTCGGCTTTCCGGAACAAGGGCGTGCAGCCCCTGCTGGATGCGGTGGTGGACTACTTTCCGTCTCCGGACGAAATCCCGGCCATGACCGGGGTGGACCCCGACGATGCGGAAAAGGTCATCACCTGCCAGTGCAAGGACAGCGAGCCCCTGGCCTGTCTGGCCTTCAAGCTGGCCTCCGATCCCTTCATCGGCCACCTGACCTTTCTGCGCATCTACTCCGGGTTCGTGGAGTCGGGCATGACCGTGCTCAACGCCGGAACCGGCAAGAAGGAGCGCATCGGCCGCCTGATGAAGATGCACGCCAACAAGCGTGAGGAGATCAAGTGGGCCGGTGCCGGCGACATCGTGGCCGCGGTGGGCCTCAAGACCGCCTCCACCGGTGACACCCTCACGGACATCAACCGCGCCGTGATCCTCGAGTCCATGGACATGCCCGAGCCGGTCATCGAGGTGGCCATCGAGCCCAAGTCCAAGGCCGACCGCGACGCCCTGTCCAGCGCGCTGGGCAAGCTGGCCAAGGAGGACCCCTCCTTCCGCGTGAGCAGCAACGAGGAGACCGGGCAGACCCTGATCGCCGGCATGGGCGAGCTGCACCTGGAAATCATCGTGGACCGGCTGACTCGCGAGTTCGCGGTGAACGCCAACGTGGGCAAGCCCCAGGTGGCCTACCGCGAGACCATCACCAAGGAAGCCAAGTCCGACTACAAGCACGTCAAGCAGTCGGGCGGCCGCGGCCAGTACGGTCACTGCGTCATCGAGATCGAACCCAACCCCGACCAGGGCTACGAGTTCGTGAACAGCATTGTTGGGGGCGTCATCCCCAAGGAATATATTCCCGCCATCGACAAGGGTATCAAGGATGCCCTCAAGAGCGGCGTGGTGGCCGGTTTCCCGGTCATCGACGTGAAGGTCAACCTGATCTTCGGCTCCTACCACGACGTGGATTCGTCGGAGCAGGCCTTTTACGTCACTGGTTCCATGGCTTTCAAGGAAGCCTGCAGAAAGGCATCGCCCCAGCTGCTGGAACCCATCATGGCTGTGGAAGTGGTCACGCCCGAAGAGTACCTCGGCGAGGTCATGGGCGACCTGAACAGCCGGCGCGGCAAGGTTCAGAGCATGGAAGCCCGCGCGGGCTCCCAGGTGGTGAAGGCGGACGTTCCGCTGTCCGAGATGTTCGGCTATGCCACTGACTTGCGCTCCAAGACTCAGGGTCGGGCCACCTTCACCATGCAGTTCGACCATTATGAGCGTGTTCCGGCAGGACTTGCCGAGGAAATCATCAAAAAGAAGTAGCGGAGTACACCCATGGGTAAGGCAAAATTCGAGCGCAGCAAGCCGCATGTGAACATCGGCACCATCGGCCACATCGACCACGGCAAGACCACCCTCACGGCAGCCATCACCAAGATGCTCTCCCTGAAGGGCAACGCGCAGTTCGTGGCCTTTGACGAGATCGACAAGGCCCCCGAGGAAAAAGAGCGCGGCATCACCATCGCCACCGCGCACGTGGAGTATCAGACCGAGAATCGGCACTACGCCCACGTGGACTGCCCGGGTCACGCCGACTACATCAAGAACATGATCACCGGTGCGGCGCAGATGGACGGCGCCATCCTGGTGGTTGCCGCCACCGACGGCCCCATGCCCCAGACCCGTGAGCACATCCTGCTCGCGCGTCAGGTTGGTGTGCCCTATCTGGTGGTCTTCCTGAACAAGGTGGACCTGGTTGACGACCCCGAGCTGCTGGAGCTGGTGGAACTCGAAGTGCGCGAGCTGCTCTCCAAGTACGGCTTCCCCGGCGACGACATCCCCGTGATTCCCGGTTCCGCCCTGCGCGCCCTGGAGGCCGACAGTGTGGATGAAGAGGCCGCCAAGTGCATCTTCAACCTGATGGAAGCCTGCGACAACTACATTCCCGAGCCCGTGCGCGACATCGACAAGCCCTTCCTGATGCCCATCGAAGACGTGTTCTCCATCTCCGGCCGCGGCACCGTGGTGACGGGTCGTGTGGAGCGCGGTGTGGTGAAGGTTGGCGAGGAAGTCGAGATCGTGGGCGTGAAAGACACGGTGAAGACCACCTGCACCGGCGTGGAAATGTTCCGCAAGATTCTGGACCAGGGGCAGGCCGGCGACAACGTGGGCGTGCTGCTGCGCGGTATCAAGCGCGAGGACGTGGAACGCGGCCAGGTGTTGGCGGCTCCCAAGTCCATCACGCCGCACAAGAAGTTCAAGGCCGAGGTCTACGTGCTTTCCAAGGAAGAGGGTGGCCGTCATACCCCGTTCTTCACCGGGTACCGCCCCCAGTTCTATCTGCGGACCACGGACGTGACGGGCATCATCGCCCTGGAAGAGGGCGTGGAAATGGTCATGCCCGGTGACAACGCCACCTTCACGGTGGAACTGATCTGCCCCATCGCCATGGAGCTGGGTCTGCGCTTCGCCATCCGCGAAGGCGGCCGGACCGTGGGCGCTGGCGTGGTCTCGGAAATCCTGGAGTAAGACAATGACAGTTTCCAGCGATCGTATCAGAATCAAGCTGAAGGCCTACGACTACCGCATTCTTGACAAGGCGGTGGGCGAGATCGTGGATACGGCGCGCAACACCGGGGCCGGCATTGCCGGTCCGGTGCCGCTGCCTACCAAGATCCACAAGTATACGGTGAACCGCAGCGTGCACGTGGACAAGAAGTCCCGCGAGCAGTTCGAGATGCGGATTCACAACCGGCTTCTGGACATTCTCGAGCCCACGCAACAGACCGTGGATGCACTCGGCAAACTGAGCCTGCCCGCGGGCGTGGACGTGGAAATCAAGTTGTAGGCATACAACGCCAACCATTCAGACCCGCTCTGCCCATGAGGCAACGGGCTCCAGAACGCAGAATCATCAATCTTGCGAGCGAGGTGCGGCATGTCGATTGGTATATTGGGACGCAAGCTGGGCATGACCCGGATTTTCAACAGTGACGGAACAGCCGTGCCTTGCACAGTGATCCAGGCCGGCCCCTGTCCCGTGATTCAGGTCAAGGACCAGGAACAGGACGGCTACACGGCTTTGCAGCTGGGCTTCGACGCCGTGCCCGAGCGCAAGCTGAGCAAGCCCGAGCTTGGCCATGTGAACAAGGCCGGCAAGGGTTCCTACCGACATCTGCGTGAATTCCGCCTGGATGAAACGGGCGAGTACGCAGTGGGCCAGGACATCACCGTGGCCATTTTCACTCCCGGCGAGGTGGTCAAGGTCACCGGCACCAGCAAGGGCAAAGGCTTCCAGGGCGTCATGAAGCGCTGGAACTTCGGCGGCATGCCCGCCAGCCACGGCCATGAAAAGGTGCACCGTTCCGCCGGTTCCGTGGGTAACAACACCGAGCCCGGCAAGGTCATGAAGGGCAAGAAAATGGCCGGCCAGATGGGCAACAAGCGTGTGACCCTGACCAAATCCGAGATCATCGACGTTCGGCTCGAGGACAACGTCCTCATCGTGCGCGGCGCCGTGCCCGGCCCCCGCAATGGCCTGATCATGATCCGCAAGCAGAAGTAGCGAGGGTACGTCAATGGCCGTTGTGAAAATATTCGACAAGAGCAAGGCGACGGTGGGCGAGCTGGAATTGTCGCCCGAAGTGTTCGAGGTGCTGGTCAGCCCCGAGATCCTGAACCTGGTGGTGCGCCAAAAGCGCGCAGCCATGCGTGCCGGGACCCATTCCACCAAGACCCGCTCCGTGATCAGCGGCAGCGGCAAGAAGCCCTGGCGTCAGAAGGGCACGGGTCGGGCCCGCGCCGGGAGCTCCCGCTCTCCGCTGTGGCGCCATGGTGCGGTGGTCTTCGGCCCCCAGCCCCGTGACTACAGCTTCAAGGTGAACAAGAAGGTGCGCAAGCTGGCCATGAAAATGGCCTTGTCCAGCCGCCTGGCGGAAGACAAGCTGCTGGTGGTGGACGACCTGACCCTGCCGGAAATCAAGACCAAGCAGTTTGTCGAGGTCATGAGTACGCTTGGGCTGAAAAAAGTCTTGATTGTTGTTGACAAAGAGGATAACAATCTCACTCTTTCGGCACGGAACATACCTGGCGTCAAGGTCCTGTCCCAGGAACGGCTCAACGTTTACGATCTGCTGTTGCATCCCCAGCTGGTGATGGACAAGGGCGCCGCACAATCCGTGCAGGAGCGCCTGTTGGCCTAGGCGGGCAACGAGTCGGGGCGGATTCTGGACAGAAGTGGACGGACGATGAGCCCCGGAGCGTCGCAGCTCGGCCGGGCAAGGCTAAAGCAAGCAAGGAAGCCGGATTATGGATTACACTCAGATACTCATCAAGCCGCTGATCTCCGAAAAGGCGACCTACGCCAAGGATACGGCCAACCAGGTGGTGTTCTTCATCCACCCCAAGGCCAATAAGATCGAGGTCAAGCAGGCTGTGGAAAAGGCTTTCGACGTCACGGTCGAGACCGTGAACATCGTCCGTCGCCGTCCGCTGCAGCGTACCCGCATGGGGCGCGTCACCGGCAGGATCTCCGGCTACAAGAAGGCCTACGTGACCCTGGCGCCGGGCAGCAAGATCGAATTCTTCGAAGGGGTGTAGAATCATGCCTGTACGTAAACTGAAGCCCACGTCTGCCGGACGCCGCTTCCAGACGGTTTCCACCTTTGAGGAAATCACGCGGACCACGCCGGAGAAGTCCCTGACCGAGGGGCTGACCAAAAAGAGCGGGCGCAACTCCTACGGTCGCATCACTGCACGGCGTCGCGGCGGCGGTCACAAGCGCAACTACCGCATCATCGACTTCAAGCGCCAGAAGAACGGCGTGCCCGCGCGTGTGGCCCACATCGAGTACGATCCCAACCGCAGCGCCCGCATCGCCCTCCTGCATTACTTCGACGGCGAGAAGCGCTACATCCTGGCCCCCGTGGGCATCAAGCAGGGTGATGTGATCGAGTCCGGCGACAACGTGGATATCAAGCCCGGTAACGCCATGGTGCTGTCCCGCATTCCCGTGGGTACCGTGATTCACAACATCGAGTTGTACCCA
>CAZNSV010000269.1:0-5388 GCA_964575775.1 uncultured Desulfovibrionaceae bacterium | reverse complement strand
ATTGACTCTCAAAATCAAAGCCTTGCGCAGGGAAATACTTCGGTTCGCGCCGGGGCATTGAGTTTTTTCATACCCCCGAACCAGCAGTATTCCCGAACAATCCCAACAAATCGTCAGGTTAGCTCCCGGGTGCCAAGACCGCTCTTCCGGCACGCTTCTTTCAAAAGGGGCAGAGGACCGACTGTTGGGAGTGGCCCCGCAGTGCGTGTGTTCCGGGCGCCTTGCGCCGTTGTGCATCAGGCGGATGCAGCACCTTCTTTCCTTCAGGGGGGAGAGCATGTTCAAGAACATGAAACTCGGCAGCAAACTGGGCATCGGTTTCGGCTTCTGCATCCTGCTCACCGTGGCGGTGGCCGGGGTGGGCCTCTTCGGGCTGCGCACCGTGGAGCGTGACGCGCGCATGGCCATCGAGATCGACGAGATCACCTCGGCCATGCTCGACGCCAGACGACACGAGAAGAATTTCATCATCCGCAAGACTACCGAGAGCGTGGACCGGGTGCGTGAGATCATCAAGCACATCCAGGAGCAGGTGGTGCACATGCGCTCCCAGCTGAGCGACCAGGATGATCTGGCCCGGCTGGACCAGGTCGGGGCCGAGGCTGGCACCTACCTCAAGGCCTTCGAGAACTACGTGGCCCTGGACCTGAACTCCGGCGAGCAGGTGCGGATCTGGCGTGACCTGACCACGGAGATCTACGATCTGGGGCGTGTGGTGCGCGAGGACATCATCCGCCCCGCCAGGGCCCAGGCAGCCCAGGAACAGTATACCACCGGCCTGCTCAAGTGGGCGGAGCTCTCCGACGGTTTCAACATGGACATCTCCCGCAACTTCATCTCCCTGCGCGTGGCGGCCTTGTACTTCATCCTGCGCCGCAGCGACGCCGAGTGGAAGGATTTCCAGGACTGGGCCGAGAAGCTGCGCCAGGGGCTCAAGGACTGGGCCCAGTTGGGGCGCGGCGAGCCCCGCATCCAGGACGTGGCCGAAAGGCTGAGCCTGGCCGTGGAAAAGTACCTCGACGCCGGGGAACGCTACTACGCCAACGTCCAGCAGCAGAACGAGGCCGAGCAGACCATGATCGCCTCGGCCCGCCAGCTTCAGGAACTGGGCACCGCGGCCCGCGACAAGCAGGTTGCGGACATGGTCGACGCCACCACCCGCTCCAGCCTGTTCGTGACCTCCGGCGCGGCGTTTTCCGTGCTCCTGGGCCTGGTCTTTGCCGTGTTCCTGACCCGCAGCATCACGGTGCCGCTGCGCCGGGTGGTGGAGCAGGCCACGCGCATGTCCGTTGGCGACCTGGAGCAGGAAGTGGTGGTGGACCGCAAGGACGAGGTGGGCAACCTGCTGCAGGCCATGCACGCCCTGCTGGAGGCCGAGAAGAGCGTCACCGCGACCGTGAGCGGGCTGGCCAAGGGCGACCTGGACCAGGAGGTGCGCATCCGCTCCGACAAGGACACCCTGATGCAGGCCATCACCGCCTTGACCGCGGCCGAGCGCAAGGTGGCGGAGCTGGCCAAGGAAGTCTCCAACGGCAACCTCATGGTCCAGGCCCACAAGCGCTCCGAGAACGACGTGCTCATGCAGTCCCTGCACGAGATGATCACGCGCACCACCGAGGTGGTGGGCAGCATCCAGAGCGGTGCGGAAGAGGTGGCCGCGGGCAGCGAGGAAATGGCCTCCACGGCGGAAAACCTCTCCCAGGGCGCCACGGAGCAGGCCTCCAGCGTGGAGGAAAGTTCCGCGTCCATGGAAGAAATGGCCGCGTCCATCGCCCAGAACGCCGAGAACGCCAAGCAGACCGAGGCCATTGCCCTGCGCGCCGCAGAGGACGCCCGCTCCTCGGGGCAGGCCGTGACAGAGGCCGTGAAGGCCATGAAGGACATCGCGGAGAAGATCTCCATCATCCAGGAAATTGCCCGCCAGACCGACCTCTTGGCCCTCAACGCTGCTATCGAGGCGGCCCGGGCCGGGGAGCACGGCAAGGGCTTCGCCGTGGTGGCTTCCGAAGTGCGCAAGCTGGCCGAACGCAGCCAGGGCGCGGCCGAGGAGATCACGGTGCTTTCGGCCCGCTCCACCGAGGTGGCGGAACGGGCAGGCCAGATGCTGGCCAAGCTGGTGCCGGACATCCAGAAGACCTCGGAGCTGGTTCAGGAGATCAGCGCTTCCAGCATCGAGCAGGCCGGCGGCGCGGACCAGGTGAACCAGGCCCTGCAGCAGCTCGACAGCGTGGTGCAGCAGAACTCGGCGGCAGCGGAAGAGATGTCCTCCACGGCCGAGGAACTCTCGGCCCAGGCCGAGCAGTTGCAGGCCACCATCGCCTTCTTCCGCATCTCGGAAACGGCGCCGCGCCAGTATCGGGCCCAGGTGCGCGAGCCCCTGCCGGGCAAGAAGGCCCTGGCTCCGGGCAAGGCCAAGGCCGCTCCCAAGAAGGTTCGCCTGGAACTGGGCGGCGAAGGCGAAGACACCGACTTCGAGCGCTTCTGAGCCCCGTGCGTGCAAAGCCCAAGCAGGAGCAAGACCATGAGCGACGCCGTGAACAAATACCTGACCTTCACCCTGGACGAGGAGTTCTTCGCCCTGGACATCAGCACGGTGCGCGAGATCCAGGACGTGACCACCATCACGCGCATCCCCCAGGCCTCGCCCCACATGCGCGGCGTGGTGAACCTGCGGGGCAATGCCGTGCCCGTGCTGGACATCAAGCTGCAGTTCGGCATGGCGCGCACCGAGCAGACCATCCACACCCGCATCATCATCCTGGAGTGCGTGCGTAACGGCAAGGAAGTGCACGTGGGAGTCCTGGCCGACTCGGTCAAGGAAGTTCTGGAGATCGAGGACAAGGACATCGACCCGCCCCCGCGCATGGGCACGGTGGTCCAGGCCGATTGCATCAAGGGTGTGGCCAAGAAGAACAACCGCTTCATCCTGCTGCTGGACATGCACCGGGTGCTGGGCTTGCAGGCCGAGCGGGACGAGGCCGAGGCCCACGGCAACCAAGGGGAACACGAAACTGCCGAGACGGCGGAAGCCTGAACCGGCAACGGCGCCGTCATGTGGCGACGGCACCCGGGGAGGAGGAGACCATGCGAGTGGATTTCGACGGAGCCTGCACCATCCAGCGGATGGAAGAGTTGCTGCAGACCATGCGCCAGACCCTGGCGGGGGCGGACGAGCCCGTGACCCTGGGCTTTTCCCGGGTCCAAGAGGCGGACCTGGCCTTTTTCCAGCTCCTGCTCGCGACCCGCAAGTCCTTTGCCGGGCAGGGTAAGGAGTTGCGTTTCGCGCCGGACCTGCCCCCGCATCTTGGGGTTGCGGCCCGCCTGAGCGGCTGCGCCGAGTTGGCGGACCAACCTGCCTGAAACCGACAACCACCACACTGTGGGTCCGCGCCTCCTTCCGGTGGAGTTGCGGCCCACGGTGCCGGGCAGGTCGCCGCGACGGGTGCGGCCTGCAGGGGGAGACCATGACCAAAAGTATCATGACCGTGGATGATTCCGCCAGCGTGCGGCAGATGGTGGCCTTCACGCTCAAGAGCGCGGGCTACGACGTGTTGGAGGCCCGGGACGGACAGGACGCCCTGGGCAAGCTGCGCCCCGAGGTGGGCATGATCATCACGGACCTGAACATGCCGCAGATGGACGGCATCGAGCTGATCAAGGCCGTGCGGGGCAAACCCGGCCACAAGTTCATCCCCATCGTCATGCTCACCACCGAGTCCCAGTCCGAAAAGAAGGCCCAGGGCAAGGCCGCGGGGGCCACGGGCTGGATCGTCAAGCCCTTCAAGCCGGAGCAGTTGCTGGACGTGGTGCGCAAGGTCTTCAAGTGAAGGGGGAGAATCCCATGAGCACGCTGGATTCGGCCATCCAGGCCTATCTGGACGAGGCGCGCGAACTGCTCGCCGACCTGGAGGAAGGACTTCTGGAGATCGAGCAGGCACCGGACAACCGCGACTGCGTGGCCCGGGTCTTCCGGTCCATGCACACCCTCAAGGGCTCCGGCGCCATGTTCGGGTTCGAGGAAATCGCCCGCTTCACCCACGACGTGGAAACCGTGCTGGATCGGGTGCGCAACGGCGAACTGCCCGTGACCAAGGAGCTCCTGACCCTGACCCTGCGGGCCAAGGACCACATCCACACCCTGCTCGAGGGCCCCCGGGAAGGGACCCCCGAGTCCCGGGCCGCGTCCGACGCCCTGCTGGTGCTGTTCAAGCAGTATCTCGCGCCGCAACCGGCCGTGACAGCCTCCCAGCCAGGCGTGATCGAGCCACCCGCCGCACCCGCGCCCCCGGCGGAACAGCAGACCTTCTGGGTCCGCTACCGTCCGGCGCCGGACACCTTCCTGACCGGAACCCAGCCCCTGGGGTTGCTGCAGGAGCTGCTGAGCCTGGGGCGCGGCGTGGAAGTCTTCCACGGCGAGGAGGTCCCGGACCTGGAGCATTACGAAGCCGACAAGGCCTACGGCTGGTGGGACGTGCTGCTGGTCACCAGCCAGGACGAGAACGCCCTGCGGGACGTGTTCATCTTCGTGGAGGACGAGGGCGGGCTGGAATTCCACCTCCTGGGCAAGGGCGCGGTGCGGGACGCGGACCTGCGGGAAATGGCCGCGGTGTTCCGCGAGCACCCCCAGGCCGATGCGGCGCTGCTGCGTCAGGAGCTGGGACGCCGTTTCACGGACAAGACCCGCAAGCGCGAGAAGCCCAAGACGGCCGGGACCGCGCCAGCGCCCCGCATGGCCTTCGCCTCCGCGGCCAGCATCCGGGTGGATGCCAACCGCCTGGACATGCTGGTGAACATGGTGGGGGAAATGGTCATCCTCCAGGCCCGGCTCTCCATCGCGGCCAAGGGCTTGCGCAACCCCGTGGTCACGCTCATTGCCGAGGAGATGGAGCGACTCACGGTGCAGATGCGCGAGAACACCCTGGGCATGCGCATGCTGCCCATCGGCACGGTCTACGGCACCCTGCGGCGCATGGTACGCGACGTGACCGACAGCCTGGGCAAGGACGTGGATTTCATCACCGAAGGCGGGGACACCGAACTGGACAAGACCGTCATCGACCAGCTCAAGGACCCCCTGATGCACATCCTGCGCAACGCCCTGGACCACGGCATCGAGACCCCCGAGGCGCGCGAGGCCGCGGGCAAGCCCCGCCAGGGCACTGTGCGGCTCACGGCCCGGCACTCCCGTGGCGACGTGCTCATCGAGATCCAGGACGACGGCGGGGGCATCGACCCCGACGTGGTGCGACGCAAGGCCCAGGAGAAGGGGCTCATCGCCCCAGACGCGGTGCTGGACCGCAAGGAAGCCATGGCCCTGCTGTTCCTGCCGGGCTTTTCCACGGCCAAGGCCGTGACCGGCCTTTCGGGGCGCGGGGTGGGCATGGACGT
>CAZNSV010000268.1:0-5399 GCA_964575775.1 uncultured Desulfovibrionaceae bacterium | reverse complement strand
CCTCGGCCACGCCCTCGCGGGGCAGACCGCTGATCTCCACCCAATCCGGGGGCGTGCGTGCAAAGGGCCCCTGTCCGGCAGCCGCGCGGGCCGCGACGATCTCGCGCACGCGCTCCACCAGGGCCTTGTTCTTGCGCGGCATGTAGGCGATGCGCAGGCCTTCCGGTTTGTGCGGCGGGGGGGCGAACAGCGCGGTGTCGATGCCCGGCCGCAGAACGGGCGCCGGGCGGCCGGTGCACTGGCTGATGAACCAGGCCACGGGCTGGGACACCGCCAGGAAGCGCACGTCCAGGCGCCCCCAGTGCACACCGGGGGGCAGGGCGGAGAAGAGATAGGCCCAGTTCTGGCAGTAGACCACGTTGCGGGCTCCGGCCTGGAGTCCCGGCGCCAGGGCGTTGACCCAGCCCTCGGGCACCAACCAGAGATCCCCGGGGCCCAGGTCCAGGGCCTGCCAGGGCAGCACCGGCACCTGAGGCGCGCCGGGCACGGGGCCTGCGCCCTCGCGGGGCACCAGCCGCACCTCCCGGCCGTGGGCGTGCAGGATGCGGGCGAGTTCGAGGAGCACGGCCACGCCCCCGGTGTGTTTGGCCAGGGGCGGGATGAAGATCAGAGTGCGCATGGTCACCAGGGGGCAGGGCGCTCAGGGCGCGCAGGTGGGCCGCGAACCCGGAGCCTGGTCCGCCAGCCAGAGGGCCACGCGTTGGCTTTGCGGGGCGTCCAGGTTGGCGCCGTAGAGGTTCATGCGCTTGATGGTGGAGCCCAAGGCGGCCTGGTCGCGTCCCAGGGCTGCGCAGATGCGCTCCTTGTCATGGCAGTGGGTGCAGACCTGCTGCAGGATCCGTTCGCCGCTGTCCAGCTGCAGGCCCTCGGTCCGCACGCCGCCGCAGGCAGCGAGCAGGACCAGGCAGAGCAGTGTGGCCAGGATGAGGGGGGTGGCAAGGGGGGTTCCGAGCGTGCGGGCCATGGGCGCTCCTCGCTGTTGCGGTGCCCGGGGGCTAGAGATTCTGCCGGTGCACCAAGGACTGTCTGAGGGTCTCCTTGTCGATGTAGCGCACTTCGGAGCCCAGGGGAATGCCCTGGGCCAGCCGGGTAAGGCGCACCTCCGGGAACTCGGCCCGCATCAGGTTGCAGACGTAGGAGGCGGTGTTCTCGGCCTCCAGGGTGGTGCCCAGGGCCAGGATGAGTTCGCGGATGCGCCCCTGCCGGAGGCGGCGTTGCAGCTTGCCCATGTCCAGGGCCTGGGGGGAGATGCCCTCCAGGGGGGCCATGAGCCCGCCCAGGATCATGTAGTGCCCCTTGTAGAAACCGCCCTGCTCCATGGCCAGGAGGCTGTCCCATTCCGAGACCAGGCAGAGGGTGTCCGGCTCGCGTCCTGGGTCGGCGCAGAGGCTGCAGGGGTCGCTGTCGGTGAGGCCGTTGCAGAGGCTGCAAATGCGCAGCCGGTCGCGCAGGTCCAGGATGCTCTGCCCCAGGGTGCGGGCCCGGTCCTCGGGCCACTTGAGGATGGCCAGGGCCATGCGCAGGGCGGACTTGGGGCCGAGTCCGGGCAGGATGGACAGCTGCCGGACCAGGACGGCCAGCGGTTCGGGAAGATCGCGTTGCACGTGGTGTCTCTCGGTTCAGGGCAGGGTGGCGACCGCGGCAGGGGCGTGTGGCCCTCGCTGCCGCGGCCGGACCCGAACAGTCTGGGACGGGATCAGAACATGCCGGGCAGCTTCATGCCGCCCGTGAGCTGCCCCATTTCCACTTCCACCATTTCCTTGGCCATTTTCAGGGCTTCGTTCACGGCGGCCAGGACCAGGTCCTCGAGCATGGCCACGTCGGTGGGGTCCACGGCCGTGGGGTCGATGCGGATGCTCTGGATTTCCTGGGCGCCCGTGGCCACCACCGTGACCATCCCGCCCCCGCTCTTGGCTTCCACGGTCTTGGTGTTCAGCTCTTCCTGGGCCTTGGCAATCTTCTTTTGCATGATCTGGGCCTGGCGGACCAGATCGTTGAGACCTTTCATGCGTACCTCCGAAGGGATGTGGGCATTCATGAGCGCGGTGCCGGGGGCACGGCTCGGGGTTCTTGCGGTACCGGCTCAGCCGGTGGGCGACTCCAGGGGCCCCCAGTCCACGATGCGGGCCCCGAACTCCTGCTGCAGGCTCCGGACCAGGGGATTGCTTTCCAGCTCGTCCTTGCACACCGTTTTACTGGGGGGGCGGTTGTCCGGCTCGGTGATCTCCACCACCACGTCCGGACCGAAATAGTCCTTGATCTGGCGGCTGACCCACTTGCCGTACTCGCCCCCGGTGATCAAGCGGCACTGGGTGGCGCTCATGCAGCGCAGGTTCAGGGTGTTGCCCGTCAGGATGCCGCCCACGTGGCGCAGGTGCCCCACAGTGTGCCCGTCGCGCTCACCGCAGCGGGCCGCGAAGTCCAGGAAACCCTCCCAGCTCCGCTCCCCCATGGGTTGGGGTGCTGCCGTGGGCCGCGAAGGCGCGGGCTCGGGCGCCGCCTGGGGCGCGGGAGGAGCGACGTCCGCCAGGGTGGCCGGGTCCGGCTCCCAAGGGGGGGCGTCCTCTTCCAGGGCGACTCTGCTGTCGGCGTCATCCCGTGGTGCGGGCAGGGGCCGGGCTGGGGCCGCCTGGTCTGCACGTTCCGCAGGTTCCGGTCGGGGTGCGGCCAAGGGCCGGGCAGCGGGCGCGGCGAGTGGTGCGGGCCTCGGGGAAGCAACTGGAGCCGGAGCGGGGGCGGTGGCTGGTGCGGCACCAGCGGGCCGGGCGCGCAGGGGCGCGGGGCGCTGGGGTGCAGGGTTTTGGGGAGCCAGCCCCCCGCCGGATACGGGCGCGGCAGTGCCGGGCGTGGCTGCCCCCAGCTGCTCCAGGGGCACCAGGCTGGGCAGAAAGGCCAGGTTGAGCAGCAGCAGCTCCAGGGCCATGGCCGGCTCCAGGCTGGTGAGCACCCGGCGCTGCCCCTCCAGGGTCAGCTGCCAGGCGGCGTGGATATGCGTGAGGCTGAAGCGCCGCGCCCAGTCCAGCCAGCCCGCGCCCTCCTCGGGCGTGAGCTCCAGCAGGGGCAAAGCGGCCTCCCCGGCCTGGTGCAGCAGAAAGAGATTGCGCCAGGTCTGGGCCAGCTCGCGCAGGAAAAATCCGAGATCCAGCCCCTGGTCCAGCAGCCGCCGCAAGAGCTCGTTGAGGGCCAGGGGGTCCTGGGCCTCGACGGCGGTGAGGACCTCGAAAAAGACTTCGTGCCCGGCCAGCCCCAGGATGGAGCGCACGTCGTCCAGCTCCAGGCGTTCGCGCCCCAGAGCGAGCACCTGCCCCAACAGGGACATGGAGTCGCGCACACTGCCCGCGGCGCGTCGGGCCAGGAGCTGCAGGGCGCGGGGGTCGTATTGGCGCCCCTCCTTGTCCAGGATGCGCTCCAGGTGCGCCACCAGGCCGGGCTGGGTCAGGCGCTTGAAGGTGAAGTGCTGGCAGCGGCTGACGATGGTGGGCAGGATCTTGTGCGGCTCGGTGGTGGCCAGGATGAAGGCCACGTTGCGCGGCGGCTCCTCCAGAGTCTTGAGCAGGGCGTTGGAGGCCTCCTTGGTGAGCATGTGGGCTTCGTCGATGATGAAGACCTTGTAGCGGCACTCCATGGGGGCGTAGCCGATGTCCTCGCGGATGCGGCGGGCGTCGTCGATGCCCCGGTTGGAGGCGCCGTCGATCTCGATGACGTCCACGGCCATGCCCTGGGTGATCTGGCGGCAGTGCACGCACTGGTTGCAGGGCTCGGAGGTGGGCGCCTGCACGCAGTTCACGGCCTTGGCCAGGATCCGGGCCACGGTGGTCTTGCCCACGCCCCTGGTGCCGCTGAACAGATAGGCGGGGGCGATGCGGTCCTCTGCGGCGGCGCGGGACAGGATGCCCTTGAGGGTCTCCTGACCTGCCACGTCGGCAAAGCACTGGGGGCGATATTTGGCGGTGAGGGCTGCTGTGCTCATGATCTGTACGCGTCAGGGGCTCCGCGGGTGCGGAGCCCCTCACACGTCCGGGATGTTGTCTTCGGCTTCTACCCGAAGCCGGCAGGTCAGGCAAGTGCGGCGGCCGCGCACGCCGTCAGGCGGCAAGTCCACGGCGGGGCGGATTCGGTGCCCGGCAGCTGAAAACGCACCGCGTGCGTTTCCAGCGCGTTGCTAGACGGTGTAGCCGTGCAGCCAGTGCTTGTAGGCCGGGTTCTCGCCCTTGACCACGCGGAAGAACTCCTTCTGCAGGTGCTTGGTGATGGGCCCGGCATGCCCCACGCCGATCTGGCGGCGGTCCACCTCGCGGATGGGGGTGAGCTCGGCGGCGGTGCCGCAGAAGAACGCCTCCTCGGCGCAGTAGAGTTCGTCGCGGGTGAACTGCTGCTCCACCACGGTGTAGCCCAGGTCCCGGGCCAGGGTGATCAGGCTGTGCCGGGTGATGCCTTCCAGGATGGAGGTCAGGGGCGTGGTCTTGATCAGGTCGCCGCGCACGATGAAGATGTTCTCGCCCGTGGCCTCGGACACGTAGCCGTTGACGTCCAGCATGAGCCCTTCGTCGTAGCCGTCGGCCTTGACTTCCATCTTGGCCAGCACGGAGTTCACGTAGTTGCCCGAAATCTTGCCCTTGGTCATCATGGAGTTGACGTGGTGGCGATTGAAGCTGGAGGTCTTGACCCGGATGCCCTTTTCCAGGGCCTCTTCGCCCAGGTAGGCGCCCCAGGCCCAGGTGGCGATGGCGGTGCGGATGGGGTTGTCACCGGGGTAGACGCCCATGTTGCCGGAGCCGATGAAGCTCAGGGGGCGGATGTACCCGGCCTTGAGCTTGTTGGCCTTGAGGGTGGCCACGATGGCCTCCACGATGTCGGCCTCGCTGAAGGGAATCTTGAACATGCCGATGTGCGCGGTGTTGAACAGCCGATGCACGTGCTCCTTGAGCCGGAACACGGCGGAGCTGCCGTCCGTGCACTCGTAAGAGCGGATGCCTTCGAAGGCGGCCATGCCGTAATGCAGCGTATGCGTGAGGACGTGCACGTTGGCTTCGTCCCAGGGCACCAGCTTGCCGTCGAACCAGATAAATTCGGTTTTCTGCACCATTGTTTCCCTCGTTGCGAGCTTGGACATTCATGAACGGCGCGGGACCGGGCTACCGGCCGCCGCTCCGGGACCGGACGGCTGCGAACGCCGGGCGTACCAGCGCGTAGCGCGTCAGCTTATTGAAAAGCCCCCCCAGGGTCAAGACGGTTTGCCGGAAATAACCGGCAGGTTCTCAAGGGGCAGTGGATGCAGGATGCGCCTGGCCTCTGATTATTGCCCCTTGCCAGTGATGCCGCGCGCCACGCTTTGCGGGTGAGCCCTGCCCGCTACGAGGTGCGTTTGCTGGCCAGGAGGAGGGCTGCCGGGTGGGGTA
>CAZNSV010000267.1:0-5417 GCA_964575775.1 uncultured Desulfovibrionaceae bacterium | reverse complement strand
GCGCAGCCCGGATTCGGCCGCGCCGCTGGTCTTGGGCAGGAGATGCCGCCCCACCAGGACCATGAACAGGATGCCCGAGGCCACGATGGCCGCGGTGATGGGGGTGAAGTCGAAGATGCCGAAAGGGGCGAACCCCGCGTTGCGCAAGGCGTCGGTCACCAGGATGTTGGGCGGCGTGGAGATGCCCGTGAACGGCCCCCCGAGGAGACAGCCCAGGGCCAGAGGCATGAGCAGCCGCGAGGGGGAGCGGCCGCTGCGCCGCGCCAGCTCCAGGGTGGACGGCAGGAGAATGGCCGCCACCGTCACGGTGTTGATCAGTGCCGAGAGCAGGCTGGCCATGACCATGAGCACCACCATGAGGGTGACCTCGCCGCGTTTGGCGAACCGCTGCAAGGGGCGCCCCAGCTGCTGGGCCATGCCCGTGCGGGTGAGCCCGGCGGAGAGGATGAACAGGGCCCAGACCGTGACCACCGCCGGGCTGCTGAAGCCGGACAAGGCCTCCTGGGGCGAGACCAGCCCGGTCAGGGCCAGGGCCGAGAGCACCATCAGCCCCACCAGGTCCACCCGCAGGCGGCCATGAATGAACAGGGCAAAGGCCACGGCCACGATCACGAGCAGCACGACGACTTCGAACGGCAAGGGCTATCCTCCATGAGTATTCCAACGGGGGGAGCAGGGAAGTGCCGTACCATACCGTAAAGAGGCCTGGAAGACCATCCGGGGAATTGTCGCGGCAAAGCGGTGTCGTTCCACCCGATGCCCCCCAACGCAACGGTCCTCGGGGGCTTGCTTGGCGCGAAACGGTTGCACAGGGTTCAAGCCTGTTTCGTCGGCCAACCTGGTACAGGTTCTAAAAAACAACATCCGCAATACTCTTGGGTTGCCTCGCGAAATAGCGTAAGGGGCGTGGCAATAACCAGTTAGGCCCTTGTCGCCTCTCTGTGGTCTTGGTATGGTCAAACATCCTGAGTTTTTGTATTGTCTGCGCCTTTGTCCGGCCTGGGCGTCAAGCCTGCGGTATTTGGCTCCCCGTAAGAGTATTGTTTCCTTGTCGAACCCGGTTCCCTGCGCTCGGAAGTGAGGACTTGCCCCCATTCCCTGGCCTGGCCCCGTTGTGGCTCGGGCCGCGTCCTACCGTCCCGGGAGGTTCCAGGGGCGGCAAACAGGAGGTCTCCATGGGTCGTTGCTTTTGGTTGGTCATGTTGGCGCTGGTCTTGGGAGTCGCGGGGGTGCTGCCCTGCGCTGGCGTTAGCGCCTGGGCGCAGTCGGCGAAGCTCTCCGACCCCGACGCGCTGGCCCAGCGTTTGGCCCAGCGTGAAACGCTGCGGGTCATCGTGACGTTCAAGTTTCCGGAGTATGGGACCTTGCTGGCCGCTTCCCGGTCTTTCGGTGTGGTCACGCCGGACGCGCCCGCCTCCCCGGCCACGGTCCAGGCCCAGGCAGGGGCGGACCAGGCCCTGGCCGCAGCCGTGGCCGCGACTGCCACCGAGTTGGCGCAGCAGGCGGGTGAGGCCGATGCCCAGCTTCTGGAAGCGTTCCAGACCATCCCCAGCGCCTTGTTCAGGGTGAACGCCGCCGGCCTGGACAAGCTGGCCGCCCTGCCCCAGGTCCTGAGCATCCAGGAAGACAGGGCCAATCCCCGGCCCAGGCCCGTTGGCACGACGGTTGCGCCGGACGCCCCCCAGCTTGCGGATACCGCCACCCTCATCGGGGCCACAACCCTCTGGGACCAGGGGTACACCGGCAAGGACTGGTACATCGCGGTGGTGGACGACGGCATCCGCAACAGCCACGAGATGTTCAGCGGGAAAACCCTGGTGGAGGCCTGCTTCACCACCAAGGATCCGGACGAAAACCCCACTGCCTCGCTTTGCCCCAACGGCCAACGGACCATGTACGGCACAGGTGCCGCAAAGCACTACGGGAGCGACTTCCACGGGTCCCACGTGGCGGGCATCGCGGCGGGCAAGTCCGACTCCCTCAAGGGCGTGGCCCCGGATGCCGACATCATCGCGGTGCAGGTCTTCTCCGACGGCCAGAAGGACGATGAGCCGAGCGCCTACGACGCGGACCAATTGCGGGGGCTGGAGTACATTTACTCCCTGCGTTCGACGTATTCCATCGCTGCGGTGAACATGAGCGTCGGCGGTGGTCGCCACAGCACTCCCTGTACCGGCGACTCCCTCAAGAGTGTCATCGACAACCTGCGCGCGGCGGGCATCCCCTTGGCCACCTCGGCGGGCAACGACGGCGCCTGCGACAAGATCGATTCACCGGCCTGCGTCCCCGGGGCCTTTCCCGTGGGCGCCGCCTCGAAGAGCGACGTCATCGCCTCTTTCAGCGACTTCAACGAGGACATGGTGTTCCTTTTCGCCCCCGGCGTGGACATCAAGTCCGCAGGCGCCGACTCCGACACCACTTACAAGCTCGACAGCGGTACTTCCATGGCCTCGCCGCACGTAGCCGGAGCCTTTACCCTGCTCAAGTCGGTGAAGAGCGACGCCACGGTGACGGCTCTGGGCAACGCCCTGCGGAACACGGGCAAGCCGGTGACTTTCAATCGCTGCACCAAGCCCGACAACGTGAACCTGCGCATCCAGGTGGACCAGGCCGCGGCCCAACTCAACACCACGCCTGTCTCTGGGCAGGCGGACATCTGGTGGGTCAACGCCGGCAGCGGCGCCAACAAGACCTGGGCCATGGGCAAACTGCACAAGACGGGCGAGACGTCGCGGTTCTCCGCCCCCACCCAGCTGAGCCCCGTGTGCTTCGCGGACTTCAACGGCAACGGCGAGACGGATGGTCTCTGGCGCAACAAGACCACGGGCGTGAACTTTCTGGTCTACATGAACAAGGGCAACTACGTGAGTCACGCCTCCTTCGACACCATCGCCCCCCCCTGGCAGGTGGTGGGCTGCGCCGACTTCAACAGCGACCAGAATGTGGACATCTATTGGCAGAACACCGACACCAGGGCCAGCGGGGTGACCTACCTCAACGGCAGCGGCCAGTGGGTGGGCACGGCCTACGGCCCCACCATGCCGGAATCCTGGCGGGTTGCGGGCGTGGGTGATTTCAACCAGGACGGCAAGCCCGATCTGTTGGCCCACAATCCCGGTAACGGCCAGACCGTGATCGGTCTCATGAACGGCGTTGGACTGGAGAAGGCCGTGTACGTGGGGGCCTTCGATACCGGGTATAGCCCCAAGGGCACCGGCAAGTTCACCACCGCGAACAACGTGGACATCCTCTGGCGCAACCAGTCCCTGGGCAAGAACGTGATCCTGTCCATGAACCAGACCGCTTTCACCTCATACACCTTCCTCGAGGACGCGAGTTCCACGGAGTGGGACATTTCGGGGGCGGGCAGCTTCCAGTAACCCCGGCTGACCAACCGGCCGCGGTGCCCTCGCGGGTGCCGCGGCCGGATCCTGGCCAGTACCACCCTGGCGAGCAATCCTGCTGCGCTCCGACCTTCCGCGTGGAGATCGCTCAGCCCCCGAGACGGGGGCAACCGCGCTTCTTCCTGTCGGAAAACCGGCGCCAACTTGGCCCGTCTCACCGTAGCCAGTTGTTCATCTATCTTATTTCACGAGAAAATTTTCTTCGGCCTGCTCCTTGCAGTCCCCCGCGGGAGAACCACAACCCGTGGACTGGAGACCCGGAACATGCCCCGCCCCTTTCGTTTTTCCCTGCAAAAAGTCCTCGATTACCGGCTGCAGCTGGAAGAGGAGGCCAAGCAGGCCATGGCCTTGGCGCAGCGGGCCTATCAGGCCCAGACGCGGGCCGTGGACGGCCTGCGCCGGGCGCTTGCGGCCAACGAGGCGGAAATGTATCAGAAGTCGGCGGAGGGTGCCCATGCGATGTGGTTGTGGCGCAACTACGAGGAACGACTCAAGACGGACCTCTCCCAGGCCGAGCAGCGGGCGCTGCACCTGGCCCGGGAGTTGAACAAGGCGCGGCGCAAGGTGGTGCACCTGGCCAAGGAGCGCAAGCTCCTGGAAAAACTAAAACAAAATCAGATGGTCCGCCATGTCCAAGAAGAAAACCGCAGAGAGCAGAACGAACTCGATGAAATGGCGACGCTGCGCTACCGGCACAACCCTCTCTAGGCTCTTCAACGGCCTGGTCTTCGTGCTGCTGGTGAAGCTGGCGGTGCTGGGCTCGCTGTTGTTGGACCTGCCGGGTCGTGTGGTCGGCACGGTGCAGGGCGTGCAGCAGGCCCAGGTGGAAGAGCAAGGGGCGCCCCTGCCCCCGTCCACCATGCCCGAGGCCCTGGCTCAGGATGCCCAACCGACGCCCCCGGTCGATCCCCAGGCCGCGACCGCCCCTGCCCCCGAGTCCGAGGACACCGGCGACACCCGCAGACGGCGCGAGGAGGACCTTCAGCGCCGGGAGCAGTCCCTGCGGCAGCTGGAGAAGGAGATCGACGACAAGCTGGTGCGGTTGCAGCAGCTGGAGGCCCGGTTGCAGCGCATGCTCGAGGACGCCAAGGGCGTGCAGGACGAGAAGCTGCGGCACCTCATCGACGTGTATGCCAACATGAAGGCCAAGCAGGCGGCCACGGTCATCGAGACCCTGGACCCCAACATCGCGGTCAAGATTCTGGCGGGCATGCGCGGACGCCAAGCCGGGGAGATTCTGACCAACGTGCAGGCCGAAAAGGCGGCCAAGCTCACGGAGATGCTCACCAAGATGCAGGTTCCTTTCGAGTAGGGGGGCGGATGCCCAGGGTGAAATTGACGCTGGCCTACAAGGGCACGCGGTTTGCGGGGTGGCAGGCGCAGGAACCGGAAGGGGCGGCGCCCCTGCGCACGGTCCAGGGCTGCCTGGAAGAGGCGGTGGCGCGCATCCTGGGCGGCCCGGTGCGGATTCATGGTGCCGGACGTACCGATGCCGGGGTCCACGCCCTGGGGCAGGTGGCGCACCTGGACCTGCCGGATCGGGATCTCAACTGGCAGGCTGCCCTGAACCATCACCTGCCCCGGGACGTGACCGTGCGGGCCGTGGAAACGGTGGCGCACGACTTCCATGCCCGGTTCGACGCCAGGCACAAGACCTATGCCTATGCGCTCTGGCTGGAGCGGGGCTACCTGCTGCCCCAGCGCCGGCACTACGTCTGGGCGGTGGGCCCCCTGGACCTGGCGGCCATGGCGGCGGCGGCGCGGCAGCTCCTGGGGGAGCACGATTTTGCCGCGTTCCAGAACCAGGGCAGCCGGGTGCAAAGCACGGTGCGCCACATGCTGGGTATTGAATTCGCGGCCTGCCCGCACTTTCCCGAACTGGTGCTGCGCTTCACGGCCACCGGCTTTCTCAAGCAGATGGTGCGCAATCTCACGGGGTGCCTGGTGGCTGTTGGGCGGGGGCGCCTGCAGCCGGACGCCTTGCCCTCCCTCCTGGCCGGGCGTAAACGCGCG
>CAZNSV010000266.1:0-5428 GCA_964575775.1 uncultured Desulfovibrionaceae bacterium | reverse complement strand
AGGCCATGGCCGAGCAGCGGGCGCCCTTCGTGGACGGCGCGGCGGAGAACAAGATCCCGGCGGCCAAGGCCAACGAGATCTTCGACCTCATGGAGAAGTTCGCGGAGCACGGCTTCAACAAGTCCCACAGTGCCGCCTACGCCCTGATCTCCTTCTACACCGCCTATCTCAAGGCCACCTACCCCACGGAGTTCATGGCCGCGCTGTTGTCCTCGGAAATCAACAACCAGGACAAGGTGCTCAAGTACATCTTCACCTGCAAGGACATGGGCATCGAGGTGCTGCCGCCCAGCATCAACGAAAGCCACTGGCAGTTCACCGTGCGCGACGGCAGGATCATCTTCGGCCTTGGGGGCGTGAAGAACGTGGGCGTGGAGGCCATCAAGGACATGGTGGCCCAGCGCGAGGTCGGGGGCCCCTTCCGCAGTCTGCTGGACTTCTGCCAGCGGGTGAACCTGCGCAAGGTCACGCGGCGGGTCATCGAGAACCTGATCAAGTGCGGGGCCCTGGACTGCCTGGGCTGCACCCGGGCCTCGCTCTTCGCGGCCCTGGACGCGGCCGTGACCCGGGCTCAGCGCAGCGCCAAGGACAAGGACTCCGGCATCGTGTCCCTGTTCACCCTGACCAAGGAGGAGCCCAAGGTCCTGCCGGGCATCGGCTTCACCTGCGACGAGCAGCAGATCGAGGAATGGAGCGAGGAGCACAAGTCCCGCTGCGAGAAAGAAGCCCTTGGCTTCTTCCTCACCAGCAACCCGCTCTTGCCCTTTCGGGAGAAGTGCCGCCGCCTGGAGCTGCGCACCCTGGACGAAATCCACGACCTGCCGGACCGCACCGAGCTCAAGCTTGCGCTGCTGATTACCGATAAGGCCGAGAAGTACAACAAGCGCGGCGAGAAGTGGGCCATCTGCCAGGTGGAGGACCTCACGGGCCGCGCCGAGCTGCTGGTCTTCCAGAAGCAGTACCAGGAGCTGCGCGAGATGCTGGACAGCGAGGCCCCCCTGCTGGCCGAGGTCAGCGTCATGGTGGACGAACGCGACGGCTCCGGCGAGGAGGGGCGCCAGGTCAAGCTCCGGGCCGAGAGCCTCGTGCTGCTCTCCGCCCTGCGCGAAGAGGAGGGGCGCCCCGTGCACCTCGACCTGCAGCCGGAATTTCTGGAAAACGGGGGCCTGCAGGAGTTCAAGGACCTGCTCAGGCAGTTCAAGGGCAAATCACCCGTGCACGTGCACCTCAGGCTCCAAGGCGTTTGGGGGCGGTTCGAGCTGGGGCCGGAATTCGGCATCGTCCCGGGCCCGGATTTCGACCAGGCCTGGCGCACGTGGAGCGGCAACAGGAGAAGAACGCATGACAACTGAAGGCCGCTGGCGGCTCACGGTGCGCAAGGAGTTCAGCGCCTCCCACGCCCTGCGCCACTTCCGGGGCAAGTGCGAGGCCCTGCACGGCCACAATTTCGGGGTGGAGGCCGTGGTGGAAGGGGCGGTGCTGGAGCCGGACGTGGAGATCGTGGTGGATTTCGGGGTGCTCAAGACGGCCCTGGCCGAGGTGCTCCAGCCCCTGGACCACTGCCACCTCAATGAAACGCCCCCCTTCGACCGGCTCAACCCCTCCTCGGAAAACCTCTCCCGCCACATCTACCGCGCCCTGGCAGCGCGGCTGGCGGAGTTGGGAGTGCGCCTGGCCGAGGTGACGGTGAGCGAGAAGGACGGCCAGAGCGCCACCTACCTGGAGCTGCCCGGGCCCGTCGCCACGGAGCGTGCGGCCGGATGAAACTGCTCCTGCAGCGGGTCAAGGAGGCGGCGGTGCGCGTGGACGGCGCCCGGGTGGCGGCCATCGGCCCCGGTCTGCTGGTCTTTGTGGGCTTTGGCCCCCAGGACGACCTGGACCTGCCCAAGAGCAAAATCTGGCCAGGCCTGTTGAAAAAACTCGTGGAACTCCGTATCTTCCCGGACAGTGCCGGAAAACTGAACCGCGGCGTTATGGAACACGGCGACGCGGGTGGCGAGATCCTGCTGGTTTCGCAGTTCACCCTCTACGCCGACTGTCGCAAGGGGCGTCGCCCCTCGTTCCACCTGGCAGCCGAGCCCGGCTTGGCCCAGGAGCTATTCCAACGTCTGGCAGATGATCTGCAGACCCTGTATCCGGGCAAGGTCCAAACCGGAGTGTTCGGGGCGGACATGGACGTCTCCCTGGTGAACTGGGGCCCCGTCACCATTCTGCTGGAAGCCGACAGCAACGGAGGCATCGCGCCATGAGTCCTTCCCTCGGTGAGCCCCAGACGGTCCGGACCGCCGCCCCCCTCTCCGGTGACATGAAGGTGTTGGTGGTGGAGGACTCCCTGTCCATGCGCCAGACCCTGGAGTGGATTCTGGGCAAGGACTACACGGTGCAGAGCGCGCCGGACGGTCTGGTGGGCATGGAGCGTTACGGCAGCTTCGCCCCCGAAGTGGTGCTGCTGGACATCAACATGCCCAAGGCGGACGGGTACCAGGTCATCGAGCACATCCGCCAGGAGCGGGGCGACCAGGATACCTTCATCATCATGCTCACGGCCGAGGAGTCCCAGGATTCCAAGCTCAAGGCCCTGAACCTGGGGGCCAACGACTTTCTCTCCAAGCCCTTCGACCGCACCGAGCTGCTGGCGAGGATCCGGGTGGCCGAGCGCCAGGTGCGCCTGACGCGCCAGCTGCGCAGCCACATGGAGAAGGTCCAGAAGGAGCTGGAGCTGGTGGCCCTGTTGCAGAGCAAGTTGCTGCCCCACGAGAGCCCTTATTTCCGGGGGGTGCGGGTCCAGAGCCTCTACCGCCCCTCCGGCCAGGCCAGCGGCGACTACTTCGACTTTTTCCCCATCAACGGGAACGGCATCCGGGTGGTCATGGCGGACGTGTCCGGGCACGGAGCCCGGGCCGCGTTTCTCATGGCCATCGTGCGCACCCTGTTCCGGACCACCGAAACCCTGTACCTGCCCCTGGACAGAACCATGGCGCTGGTGAACAACCACCTCACCCAGATCATCGGGCAGGAGACGGATTTCGTGACGGTCTTTGCCGCGGACCTGAATTTCGAGCAGGGCAGCCTGCGCTACCTCAACTGCGGGCACGCCCCCGGAATGCTCCGCCTGCCCGACGGCAGCGTGCGGGAGCTGCCGGCCCAGACCTCCATTCTGGGCTTTTTCGAGCTGGAGTTCCAGGAGGAGGAGGTGGCCTTTCCCCTGGGTTCCCAGCTCTTTCTGTTCACGGACGGTTTCTACGAATGGGAGCCGGAGCCCGGCAGCATCCTCGATCTGGACCGTTTCTGGAACCTGGCCCAGACGGCAATGAACAAGGGTGGCGATTTCCTGGAAGACCTCATGAGCGAGCTGTCTGCCCTGTCCACCACCATTCCCCGCTTCAAGGACGACCTCACGGCCCTCTGGATCAAAACGGAGCAGGACAGTGTTTGACTTCACGCTGCGCACCACCGCCACTCCCACAGCCAGCCGCAAGCTCGCCAAGGCGGCCCTGAGCGTGCTCACCGACTTCATCGGCGACAAGGAGCAGCTCTTCAACTTCGACCTGGCCCTGACCGAGGCCTGCGCCAACGTGGTGCGTCACGCCTACGGCAACACCCCGCCCGGGGAAATCGAAATCTCCCTGCACATCGACGACCCGCATTTCGTGGAAATCTCCATTTCCGACTGGGGGCGGGGTTTCCCGGCCTGGCCCATGGACGTCAAAAACGCCGAACCCCACGCCGAAGGCGGACGCGGGCTGTTCATCATGTCCGAGCTCTGCGACGACTTCCACATCCAGACCCATTCGGGCAAGAAGACCATCCATCTGAAAAAATTCATCGAGGAAAAATCATGGAAAACTTTACCATAGAGCGTAACAACGAATGCGTGGTGGTGACCTTCAGCGGCGAGATCACCCTGGAAGTCACGGGCACCATCAAGGAGCAGCTGGAAAACGCCTTGCATCAGGCCCCCTTCACCACCCTGGTGGTGGACCTGGCCGACATCGGCTTCATGGACAGCTCGGGCATCGGCTTCCTGGTGGCCCTGAACACCCGCATCATGGGGCAGGGGCGCAAGATGTTCCTCTACCGCCCCAGCCAGCAGGTGCGAAAAACCTTGTCCCTGGTCCAGTTGGCGAGCTTCTTCAAGACGTTGGAAAGTGAAGACGAACTGCTCACGCTCTGAGAGGCGAGTCCATGCCCTACCACCTGCAACTGCAGTTCGACCCGGACCGCAGGCCCGAAGACCTCAAACCGGCCCAGCGCGAAGACGGCAGCGTGAACCATTACGAATTGGGCTACGTCCAGAACGTGGTGCAGGAGCAGCTCCTGGCCCGGTTGCAGGAAGTGGACGCGGCAGAGACCGCGAAGCTTGACAGCCGCTTTGTCCTGACGGAAAAGACGCTGCCGGCCGGACCCAACACCGCACCCAATCCCGACGATCCCACCCAGCTGCTGGCCAAGGCCAACGGCTATGCCTGCTTCGAAAACGGGCTGGTGACGGTGAAGAAGGTGCTGCGCATCCCAGGCAACGTGGATTTCAGCACCGGCAACCTACTCTTCGTCGGTGATCTCCTGGTGGAGCGCAGCGTGCTTTCCGGGTTCAAGGTTCAGGCCAGAAACGTACTCGTCAAGGGGCACATCGGGGGGGCGGAAGTCACGGCCCTGGAAAGTCTGGTGGCGGAGTCGGGGGTCAAGGGGGAGCGCCAGGCCGTCATCAGCGCGGGACAGAACCTGCGGGTCCCTTTCTGCGAGCACGCCACGCTCCTGGCCAAGGACAACATCATCATCAACGGCGTGTGCATGCACAGCCGACTCTTCGTGGGCAGACAACTGGCCGTGAAAGGCAAGTTCATGGGCGGCGCGGTCTATTGTCGCGGCATCGTCTACGTGCAGGAGCAGTTGGGCAGCCCCGGCGGCGTGGAAACCGAACTGCTCCTGGGCTACGATCCCTTCCTGCTGCACAAGGCCGAAACCCTGGAGAGTCACATTGAAGAACAGGAAGACGAGATCAAACAGATGAAACGCCAAGTTGAAAAATTCGCCGGGCTGGAAGCGGAAATGCGGCCGCGCATCCTGGCCGCGGAAAAACGACTGCACGCCCTGCTCAGCCAGAAGATTCGCATCTGGGACCTGATCCGGGAGCGCGAGTCAACGCACAAGTGCGGTGTGGTGGTCCCGGGCAGGGTTCTGCCCGGCGTGCTGGTCCGCATCGGCGACGCATCGCTCTACGTGGACCGCCCCATGGACAATGTGCGCTTCTTCCTGCAGGGCGACAACGTCCAAACCAGTTCCCCGGCCATGTCCGCCAAGTGACCCGACCATGGATATTGCAACCCTCATAGGTCTCATCGGCAGTCTGGGCCTGATCATCGGCGCCATCGCCATGGGCGGCGGCATCGGCGGGTTCATCGACCCGGCGTCGTTCCTCATCGTGGGG
>CAZNSV010000265.1:0-5441 GCA_964575775.1 uncultured Desulfovibrionaceae bacterium | reverse complement strand
CCGCGCTTGGCGGCCTGGACCAGCAACCCGGCCATGGCCATCAGCGCCTTGGGGTGCAGGTGAATCTCCTGCTGTTCGATGTAGACCAGGTCTCCAGGGCGCGCGGCAATGAGGGCCACCACCACGGGCAGGGCCTGGGAGACGCCGAACCCCACGTCCGCGATGTTCACGAGATCACTCTCGCCTTGTGCGGCAGCAGTCCGCGTCAGCATCAACTCCACCCGCGTGTCGTCCACCGTGCGGGGGCGGACAAGGGAAGTCAAGCCCAGGGCCTCCAGCGCGGCGTTGAGTCGGGCGTAGCGTTCCGGGTCATTGTGATGCCAATGCCGTACCGCCCCCGCAACATAATTGGTGAACAACCCCGGGAAGAACTCCTTGAACGGTGCCGCCACATAGGCCCGCTGCGGATTGCCCCGCAAGCCGGGCACGTGAATGATCCGCAAAACCACTCCCAGGAAAGCTCGCAGCAGGGGCATGGACAAGGGAGCTTCCGTCTCGGCATTCTCTTGCACAGCCTGCAAGTAGAACCGCTCGGGCTTAAGGGTCAGTCCGGGCTGGAGAGCTTTTTGTGGCATGGGGGCAGGGATGAACTCGCCCAGAAGCGCGCTGGGCTCCACCGCTCCGGCTGCAAGGGTCACCGTTTGCCGGGCCCGTTCCAGGACAAGATGCTTGAGGCTCAGATTCGATTCGTCCTGCAGCCAATACGAAAAGGTCGCCGAAAACTTTCCCAGGTCGTGCAGCAAGCCCAGGCTCACCGCAAACCCCGCCCCCCCGAAGGACTGGCGCGAAAGGAAGTCTTCATACCGGGAAAACTGCACATTGGGGCCGTCCAGTTTGAACACCCCGGGGTCGTAGGGAGCTTCCAGGGTCTGCTTCATGAGCAGCAGGGGCTGCATGATGCTGGATTTTCCGGAGCTGTTGGCACCGGCGAGAATGGTCAGGGGTTTTACGGCAATGGCCTGCTCGGCCGACAGGGATTTGAAGCCACTGACGGCAAGGCGCATAAGACCCAGTTCCACACCAAGGGCTTGCTCTGCCATGACGTTTCCTCCCTGTTCACAGTCGGCGGCGGCAGGAGACGCCAAGCGCCCCCTGCCCTCTCCCGCGTCCGGCGCTTACGCCTTGTCCCCCAGGGCCTGGGCCACCGCCGCCACCAGGGCCGGGATGGTGAATTCCTCCGGCTGGATGTGGGGCGTGAACCCGAAGCGCCGCAGGGTCTCGGCCGTCACCGGGCCGATGCAGGCCAGCTGGATCTCCGGCGCCAGACGCCGCAAGGTCTCGGGGCTGACCAGCCCGAAGAAGTTCTCCACCGTGGAGGAGCTGGCAAAGGTGATGCAGTGCAGCTCCCCGGCCTCGAGCCGGGCCTCGAAATCCTGGACCTTGCCCCTGGCGGGCACGGTCTCGTAGACCAGCAGGATGGTCACCTGGGCCCCGGCCTTGCTCAGCTCCTCGGGCAGCACCTCCCGGGCCTCGCGAGCCCGGGGGATGAGCACGCTCTTGCCCGCCACGCCGCGCTCCAGCAGACCCTCCACGATGCTCTCGGCCACGTACTTCTCGGGCACGAAGTCCGGCCGGATGCCCCGGGCCTGCAGGGCCTCGGCCGTGGCCGGGCCGATGGCCGCCACCTCGCAGCCGGAGAGCACGCGGCTGTCCAGGCCCATGGCGTCCAGCACGCGCCAGAAGTGCTTGACCCCGTTGACCGAGGTGAAGATCAGCCAGTCGTGGTGCCCCAAGCCGAGAATGGCCTGTTCGATGGGCTCGTCGTCGTCCAGGGGCTGAATCTGGATGGTGGGGAACTGCACCACGCAGGCGCCCAGCTCCTGCAGCTGCGCGGCCAGGGTGCTGGCCTGCTCCCGGGCGCGGGTCACGGCCACGCCCTTGCCCAGCAGGGGTTTCTGCTCGAAAAAGTTCAGGGTGTCGCGCAGGGTCACCACGTCGCCCACCACGATGAGCGAGGGCGCCTTGAAGCCCAGACGCTTGGCCGTCTCGGCGATGGTGCTCAGGGTGCCCACGCAGCTGCGCTGCCGGCAGGTGGTGCCCCAGCGCACCAGGGCCGTGGGCGTCTCGGGCGAGCGCCCGGCCTTGATCAGGTTCTCCGCGATCACGGGCAGGTTCTTCACGCCCATGAAAAAGACCAGGGTACTGGTGCCCTGGGCCAGGGCCGACCAGTTGTGCGCGCTCTCCTCCTTGGTGGGGTCCTCGTGCCCGGTGATGAAGCTCACGCTGGAGGCGAACTTGCGGTGGGTCAGGGGGATGCCCGCGTAGGCCGGAGCCGCGATGGCGCTGGTCACGCCCGGCACCACCTCGAAGGACACCCCGGCTTCCAGCAGTTCCTCGGCCTCCTCGGCGCCGCGGCCGAACATGTAGGGGTCGCCGCCCTTGAGCCGGGCCACCACCGCCCCCGTCTTGGCCTTCTCCACCAGCAGGGCGTTGATCTGATCCTGGGGCAGGGTGTGGTCGCCGCCCTTCTTGCCCACGTAGATGATCTCGGCTTCGGGCTTGCAGTAGTCGAGGAAGGATTCGTTGGCGAGGTAGTCGTAGACCACCACGTCGGCGCGCTCGAGAATCTCCTTGGCCTTGATGGTCAGGAGACCGGGATCGCCGGGACCGGCGCCCAGCAGATAGACTTTCATGGAACCTCCTGCGGAGGGGCGGGGAGCGCGCCTCCGGACGGTGTGTATGCGATGGACAAGAGCGGCTTCGGGCCGCTCCGCGACAAGAGGACGCAAGGCCCGCTACGGATAGCGGGGGCGCTCCTTCACCAGTTCATAATAGGCCTCCAGCCCCTTGGCGCGCATGATCTCGTTGTTGCGGCGCCAGCGCTCGGCCAAGCCCGGGGGCAGCCCGTGCTCCTCGCAGGGAAAGGCCGCGCACTCGAAACAGAACGCCACGCCGCGCTCCTGGGAGCAGTGGGGCAGCCGACATTCCTTGAACAGACAACCCGCCCCCCGGCAGCCCGTGCAGCTCCCGGCGGCCAGAAACTCCAGGAGCTGGGCAAAGGCCGGGTAGTGCTGGAACACCGGGAGCATGCCCGCGAAGCGCTCGGCATAGCCCGCGAAATTGGGCCCCAGGGCCTGGACCAGGGCCTTGGCGTGCTCCTGGATGGGCCCCCCGGCATAGGCCAGACAGGCCCCGCAATGCAAGCCGCAGGGCCCGAGGGCGTTGCGGATGTGGTCTGGTGTGGGGTGCTGGGTGTTCACAAGATACCTCGCTCAGTGGCTACGCCCGAAGAACTCAACAGCCCGGAGCCGCTTCCATTTTCCGCAGTTTTTTACGCAACAGAAACAGAGTGACTCCGGAATACTCCGGGTTCGTCGCGACAATTGTCTCCATTCTTCGCCGTAGCTCGGCTATGGTCCATTTTTTTACACTGCTCACAAACCCATCAAAGACCGCCTGGCGATTGAGCTGCAGCAAGGCACAGTTCAGGTTCAGCACGCTGTGCAACTGCTCGTCGAACTCGAGATCGCTGGAAACAATGGTCCCGTCCTTCTTGTACGTCAGCAAGCGCTCCACATCATCGGCAGCCGGATTGTACTTCAGGTCCTTGTTGCCCTTCCGGACATCGCAGATGTCTTGCACATTTGGCTGGTGGCCCATACGGCCCGCACAGGCAGCCAACAAATTGTCATACTCCAATTGCAGCGCGGGATGACGCTCCTGGCAGCGCCAATGTTCCACCCGCATGGTGTCAATGGAAATACGTTTCATGCAGTAACAGCAGAGCGCCCCTTGCTCCTTGAGCAGCCTTTCTTTCAACGCAGCCTTGCATTCCTTTGTCAGGTAGGCGAATCCCGGATTGCTATCGCGTTTATGCTGGGCAAGAGCCCCTGCAAGCTCGGGGCCCAACCCTTGCTTCTCGATGTTCCGCATGTCCGTGGCTCAGAACAGGTCCAGCATGGTCCTGGCCTTGATCAGGGCCGGAATGGCCCCCAGTTCGCCCTCGATGTCCGCCATGAGGGCCCGCGCCGCCTCCTCCTTGCCGTCCAGAATCAGCGCAAACAGCGTGTTCAGTTGCTCATTGGCTTCCGTATTGAGCACCGGGGCCTCGAAGATGAGGCTGGTCACTTCCCCGGTGTCGAGCCCCTTGCTCAGGGGCGCTCGCTCGCAGCGGATCTCGCCTTGCGCATCCGCCTTGAGGATGAAAATGCTCTCTGCCGCCACCTCGCCCAAGACCTGGGGCGAGTGCGTGGACACGATGAACTGACAGTGGGGGAAGGTCGCCAGGAGCCTGGGCAGCACCATGCGTTGCCAGGCGGGGTGCAGGTGCAGGTCCACCTCGTCGATGAGGAACACGGCCTCCCCCTGCAGCGGGTCCTCCAGGCCCGGGTTGGCAATGGCCAGACGTCGGGCCATGTCGCCCACCAGGGCCAGGAGGCACTTCTCGCCGTCCGAGAGCTGCTGGATGGCGAATTCCCGCCCCTGCTTGGTGACTGCCAATTTCGGAGGAGCCTGCCGGTACACCCGCAGATTCGAAAACTCCGGCAGCATGCCCTCAACGGCCTGACGCACGGCCTGCAACTGGCTGTCGAAACGCAGGTCCGGGCCGGTCACTCCAGGGAGCCGTGCCTGGTCGCGGAAGGATTCGTTCTCCACGTCCTCGCGGTTCCTGAACCACTCGAAGAACAGGCCGAAGTCCGCCACATCCCGCGTGCCTGGCAGGGAGTGCTCCAGGGCGGCGTGCCGTGCGAAGATCTCAGCCCCCCTGACTTCCAGGGGCACTTCGCTCACCAGGCGGTTCACGCTGTACAGCACCACCAGGGGCAGGCTAGCCAGAGGGTCGGCCTCCAATTCGCCCCGGATTGTCTCGAGATGCGGACCAGGCTGCTCCAGCCTCCACTTAATCGGCTGCACCTCCAAGGCAATATGGCTGGTTGACAGTGCGTGCGACATTCCCATGCCAGTCTCCTTCCGGGAGGAGGGCCGTGATACAGCGGGGGCAACGCCTCCTGCTTTCACTGACTCTGGGACAGGCCTGCTCGCCGGATGACTTTCCTTTACCTCGAACTTGACCTGCCTGTTTTTCACGAGAGCATCGGCGCTGCAGAAAACCTCGGTTTCCCCCATCTGCACGTCGGTCTGGGAAAAATACAGCCTGCCCCCTACCTTGCCAGCGAGTTGGTCCCCAAGCCGCGACAACAGAATGGCCAGGCAGTCCAGCACGCTGGACTTGCCCGAGCCATTGACGCCCACCAGGACGTTCAAGCGGGGGTGGAACTGCAGCTCCAGCTCCCGGATGCCCCGGAAGTGCCGCATGTGCAGGCGTTCTATGCGCATGGCCGTGCTCCTCTGCCCGCAGCCCTGTCCAAAACGCGCCCCCGGCAGGGAGCCAGGGCGGATCCAGCGTTCCGAAGGGCCGGAACAACAAAGGGGGCGGGTCGGTTGTCCCCGCCCCCCTGATCGTGCGGAAAGCACACAATGATTACCATCTGGTGCTCGGC
>CAZNSV010000264.1:0-5444 GCA_964575775.1 uncultured Desulfovibrionaceae bacterium | reverse complement strand
GTGATCAGATCGGGGTTGAATTCCTCGACCTTGCTGATGTCGCGGTTGCGGATGAAGCCCGGGGGCAGGAAGCGGCTGTTGAGGTCGTACTCGTCGGTGGGGAACTCGCCGAAGGTCAGGAAGTTGGTGGTCCCGCCGATGCCGGCCCAGTCCTTGTAGAAGCCGGCCACGGCCAGCAGGTCCGGGATGTACACTTCGTCGATGAACTGCTTGGTTTCCTTGTACAGCGCGATGTACTCGTTGAGGCGCTTGGGATCCATGCAATCGTAGTTGGTGACGCCGCCCACCACGGTGAACTGGGTGTGGGGGTTCTTGCCGCCCAGGATGGCCATGGCGCGCGCGGCCTTGACCTGCAGGTGCAGGGCTTCCAGGTAGTGGGCCGTGGCGATGAGGTTGACCTCGGGGGGCAGCACGTAGGCCGGGTGACCGCCCAGGAAGTAGGCGTTGGTGAAGATGCCCAGCTGACCGGAGTCCACGAACTTCTTCAGACGCTCCTGCACGGCCTTGAGGTCTTCGGCCTTGGTCTTGCGGGGGGAGATGTCATTGGCGATCTTGGCCGCGGCCTGAGGATCGGCGGCCAGGGCGCTGGTCACGTCCACCCAGTCCAGGGCGTGCAGGTGATAGAAATGCACCACGTGGTCGTGCATGTACTGGGAAGCCATGACCAGGTTGCGGATCAGGGTGGCGTTCTTGGGAATCTTCACCTTCACCGCGTTGTCCACGCAGCGGGTGGAGGCCAGGGCGTGCACGTAGGTACACACACCGCAGGCGCGCTGGGTGAAGTGCTGGGCGTCGCGGGGGTCGCGGCCCTTGAGGATGATTTCCAGGCCACGGAACAGCTGGGAGCTGCTCCAGGCATTCTTGACCACGCCGCCTTCTACTTCCACTTCGATGCGCAGGTGGCCTTCAATTCTGGTAACGGGATCGACTACGACTTTCCCGGTGTAATCGCTTTTCGGGGCTGCCATACAGGGTTCCTCCTTGGCGAAGCTGTTGTCTTTTGGGTACGTATCTGTTGCGTGCGTCCGGGACTAGCGACCTAGCTCTCGTAGAACGGGCTCATGGTGTCCCAGAAGTTGGGTTCACTGCAGCCGATGCAGGGGTGACCGGCCTTGACGGGCCAGGTGGTCTGGTTGAAGAGCACCTTGGGGCAGTTGTTGAAGGTCTGGGGACCCTTGCAGCCCAGCTCGTACAGACAGTAACCCTTCTTGGCTTCCTCGGAACCGAAGGACGTAGCGAATTCCCCGGCTTCGAAGTGCTTCAGACGCTCGCACAGATCGTGCACAGTCTCGCCGTAGAACAGCACGGGACGGCCGTCGCCGTCGAGTTCGGGCAGACCCTTGGTCAGGTAATGCACCACGGTGCCCACGAAGTTGATGGGGTTGGGCGGGCAGCCGGGCAGGTTGATCCCGGACACACCCAGGGCCTCGTTCACGCCCATGGCCTGGGAGGGGTTGGGAGCGGCCTTCTGCACGCCGCCGTAGGAGGCGCAGGTGCCGATGTTGATCAGGGCCTGGGCCTTGGGCACGATGTCCTTGGCGATGTGCAGCATGGTGTGGCCGGAGACCTTGCCCCAGGCGCCATCCTCGATCATGGGAATGCCACCCTCGATCACGCACACGAACTCGCCCTTGATGGCTTCCTGCAGCGCTTCCTCGACGGCATCGCCGGCACCGGCCATCAGGGTCTCATGGTAGTCCATGGAAATGGTGTCCAGCAGCAGGGTGTCCACATAGGGATCCACCGTCCGCAGCACAGCTTCGGAACAACCCGTGCACTCTGCCAAGTTCAGGTACACCACGGAAGGACGCTTGCCCTCGGTCAGGGCCTGAGCCACTTTGGGGGCGAACGCCGGGCCCATGCCCATGGCCGCCGCCACGGCCGTGCAGAACTTCATGAAGTCACGACGGCTCACTCCACGTTCTTCCAGCCGTTTCTCTGCGCCATCTCTTCCGAGACCTACGGAAATCCTCATAAAAACCTCCATCCTCACAATTAAGGGTATAAGAAGCACTCAGGCGTATGCTGTGGAGCCGACAGAACAGCGGCCCCGGACCACCTCGGTTCCCTCGTGACGACTACTCCCTGCCGGATTGCGTCCGTCTCGCCCAGGAAGCCGTCCACTTTGTGAAAAACGGAAAAAACCCTCGCCCGGACTACGCCCAACGTGAATTTTTTCCCTTTCGCTTTGCGAGGAATATACTGTAATCAGCAAGTAAGTCAATGCACAACGCCCACAAGATACACCACTTTTTGTGTTTGTAGTCACTTATGTCTTTCGTGTTACTTTTTCATTCATTGTGTGCCGTAGTCCTTCCCGCACAATAGCTCCGGAACCCTCTCCCCTCTGCCAGATTCACCTCGGGTTATGATATGCCTGAGGGTAGCGGTTTTTGGCGCACGGAGTAACACGAAAACATAATTCTTGTGTGTCAAGCTGCGTTATTCATGGCGCGCATTGCCCTTCGCTGGAAGGGGGGAATGGGCAACCCGGGATTTGTGCGTTATTATCCAGGCAGGCGGGAATGGCTGCCACCGGCTGGTTCCAGGCCGGGAAACGACGTTTGCGACACTGAGCACCACAGGGGTACCGGCCATGGCGCGTCTGCTCGGGGTAATCCTCTCCTGCTGCACCCACTTCCTGCTCCTGGGTTTCGGGCTCTGGGTATTCGAGTTCACCCAACCGCCAGGGGCGCTGCAGCCTTTGCGCCCCCTGGTTACCTTGGAGTTGAAGGTACCGCCACCACCAGAGCCGGCGCCCCGGGTACAGGCACCCTACAGCAACCCCACGAGTGGCTTCGAGCAGTACATGAACGACATCTTCGGCATCATGACCGCGGCCCGCCTCCCCCATGAATACATGCGTTACGAGAAGCTCATCAGCAGTCACAAGGTGGAGCGCCCCCAGCAGGAAAGGGCGGACGACCTCTTCTTCGGTGGGGGCGGGTTCGTCAAGCAGGGCAACGAAGTGCGTCTGAGCCTGCGGGGGTTGCGGGCCGCGGATTTCGGGACCAAGGACTTTGTGGGGCGCTACAGCATCAGCGGGGAAGGGGGCAGCATGGAGGTGCAGGAGCTCCCGGACGGCCGCCTACTGTTCATCGACCACCGCAGCGGCCTGCGCCGCCTGCTGCACAAGGTGGGTAAGTTCATCTACACCTATGGCCCGGACTACGACACGCCGGAGCCGGTCATGGGCTCCCTGACCTTCTTTCCGCATACCCGCACCGCCACGGACCTGCCCAGCCGGCTGATGTGGCTGCCCGGCACCCCCCCCATGAAGATCGGCACCATGGAGAATTGGTCTGTAGAGCCGTAGGTGCTGTCTTGGTGCAAGGGGTTCCGATTTGTCTTGACCCTGCCTTTCCGCTGTTGTAGTTTGCATCACTCCTGTTTTGTTCAAGTCATCCCATTATGCTGAGCATCAGATACGGCCTTCTCGAAAGAAGGTGCGATGGAGTATTCACTGCAGCTCTGTGGTGGATAACCTGTACTGCATGACTGGAGGTAGACCATGCGCTTCATCAGAGATCTCAGAATGTCGGTCAAGATTGGAGGCCTGGTGGCAGTGCTCCTGGCGGGCATCTGCCTGGTCGGGTACAACGGCATCGACAAGATGCAGCTTTTGAATCACGAAACGGACGTACTCTACGAGCGAGAGCTCCTTGGCTTGAGTTATGTCCAGAATGCCAACCTGGCCCAGGCGGCCCTGGTGCGCTCGGAAAAGTATTACCTCCTGGCTACAACCGAGGATATCCGCAGGGAATTTGCCCAGGCCATGGAGAAGTACCGCGCCGAGTTCGAGGGGGAGTTGGAGAAGGCTCGCCCCCTGTTGTACTCCCAGGAGGCCGTGGCCATACTTCGCCGGTTGGATGCGGCCTACGCCGAATACATCAAGGTCCATGAGGAGGTCCTGAGCCTGGCCCGGGCCGACACTCTGGCCCAGGAGCGCGCCGCCGTGCAGCTCTCCATGGGTGAAGGCCGCCGACTTTTCTACAGCCTGGACGGCATGATGAACGAACTGGTCCAGATCAAGATCAGCAATGCCGCCGAGGCTGCGGAACGTACCACGCAAATCTATGAAGCGGGGCGCACACAATCCCTGCTGCTCGTCGGTCTGGTGCTGCTGACCGGCCTGGTGACCGGCTTCACCATCGCCCTGGCCATCGTCAAGCCGCTCAAGGCCGCCACGGACTTTGCCGGGCATGTGGCCCAGGGCGATCTCGAGCGGCAGCTCACCGTGGTCCAGAAGGACGAGGTGGGGGTGCTGGCCGATGCCCTGCGCAGCATGGTGGTGAATCTCAAGGGCAAGATCGGCGAGGCCGAGCAGAAGGGTGTCGAGGCTCGTGAAGAGGCCGAGCGGGCTAGGGCGGCCATGGCCGAGGCCGAGGAGGCCAAGCGCAAGGCCGAGCGCGCCAAGGCCGAGGGCATGTTGGAGGCGGCCGGGCAGCTGGAGGAAATCGTGGAGCGCCTGACCTCGGCTTCGGAAGAGCTGGCCTCTCAGGTGGAGGAGTGCTCTCGTGGGGCCGAGCAGCAGACCGGACGTGTGGCCGAGACCGCCACGGCCATGGAGCAGATGAACGCCACGGTGCTGGAAGTGGCCAAAAACGCCTCCACGGCAGCGGCGGAGTCCGAGACCTCCAAATCCAAGGCCCAGGAAGGAGCCGAGGTCGTGGGCCGGGCCGTGAGCGCCATCGAGACCGTGCAGCAGCGCATATTGCAAGTGACGCAGAACATGACCGAGCTGGGGCAGAAGGCCGAGAGCATCGGCACCATCATGAACGTGATCTCGGACATTGCGGACCAGACCAACCTTCTGGCCCTCAACGCGGCCATCGAGGCGGCCCGGGCCGGGGAGGCGGGGCGGGGCTTCGCCGTGGTGGCCGACGAGGTGCGCAAGCTGGCCGAGAAGACCATGACCGCCACCAAGGAAGTGGGCGAGGCCATCGGCGGCATCCAGCACGGGGTGAGCAACAACGTGCGCAGCGTGGAGCAGGCCGTGCAGGTCATCGACGAGGCCACGGACCTGGCCAAGCAGAGCGGCGCAGCGTTGGGTCAGATCGTGAGCATGTCCGAGGTGGCGGCGGACCAGGTGCGCTCCATCGCCACGGCCAGCGAGGAGCAATCCTCGGCCAGCGAGCAGATCAACAGCGCCGTGGAAGAGATCAGCACCATTTCCAACCAGACCTCCGCGGCCATGAACCAGTCGGCCCAGGCTGTTTCCGAGCTGTCCTTGCAGGCCCAGGAATTGAAAACGCTCATCCAGGACATGAAACAGGAAGCCGGAATGGCGTAATTTGCATCTTCGGTATGCATAACGGGGAGTCGCGGACCTGGTCCACGGCTCCCCGTAGTCGTTGCGGGGGTGGGTCAGACCGGCAGGGTCATTCCAACGGCTTGCCGGTCTCGTCCTGCAGGTTGGCGTGCTCCTGGGCCTGGCGCCAGAT
>CAZNSV010000263.1:0-5455 GCA_964575775.1 uncultured Desulfovibrionaceae bacterium | reverse complement strand
TCGGGACTGGTTCGCATTGTGGCATGGGCCGGGTAAAATGGAAAGGGGGGGGCTCGCTGCGTTGCGGGGCCCCGTATCACAACCGGCCTCCGACCTCGGCGTGCAGCTGTCTTGGCGAGTACTGCTTGCCGTGGGGCCTTTGCAGGATTTCACACTGCCCAACTGCTGTTTTGACTCCCAAGCATTCGCAAGGGAGACAACAGGTTAAGACGCGATTAAACTGCGCCGTGTCGCAAATGTAGCGTTTGATACAGTCTGGTGCCGTGTGTTGTGAAAAAATGACCACGGCTTGCATTATGGTGACATTAGAGTAACAGTCCTCAAATGGGAAAAGAGGTTAATTCCTGGTTGTCTGGTGGGAAATCGTTATGCCTTGGATGGCGGCAGCTCGGCGCCGCGTCCGTTGCAAGGGGAACTGCATGCGCATCAGTCTGAAGTACAAATTGTTTCTGCCCCTGTTGTTCTGTGCCCTGGTTTTCGGAGCAGGTGGCTACTATGTGATCAACGGCAAGTTGCTGGAGCTGCGCGACGCCTTCGTGCAGCAGATGGCCGGGGCCGTGGCCCACGAGGTGGCCACCAGCGTGGAGTTACTGTCCCAGCAGGCCTACGAGATGTCCCTGCTCTTCACCAGGCTGCCCGAGGTCCTGCAGGCCTATGAGCTCGCCCACGGCGGCAACATCGACGACGAGCAGTCGCCCCACTCCCAACAGGGGCGCGTGCTGTTGCGCGAAACCCTGCAGAGCGTCATGCAGGGGTACGAGCAGGGCACCGGGAGCAAGCTGCAGCTGCATTTCCACCTGCCCAACGGCCGGAGTCTGGTGCGCATGTGGCGGGAGAAGAACGAGCGGCGCGACGGGCAGTGGGAGGACATCTCGGACGACATCTCGGCCTTCCGCCCCACGGTGATGGAGGTGAACCGCACCGGTCAGCCGCGCAAGGGCATCGAACTGGGCAGCGGGGGCTTTGCCATCCGGGGGGTGGCGCCCATCAAGAGTGCCGCGGGCAAGCAGCTGGGCTCGGTGGAAATCCTCACGGAATTCAAGCCGGTGCTGGACGCCCTGGAAGAAGAGGGCAAGGTGCAGGTGGCCTTGTACATGGACGCCCAGTACCTGAACATCACCACGCGGTTGCGTGACCCGGAGAAGTTTCCCCTGAAGGAGGGGGCCTTCGTGCTGGTGGTGCCTTCCAAGGATCAGGGGCTGCACGAGCGCATCGCCCTGGACTTCCTGAACGGTTCCATGCAGGGCGCCCGGTCCACCATTCTGGGGGATCAGGTAATCCTGGGCTCCCCGGTGCTGGACTTCCAGGGCAAGCCCATCGGCGTCATCGTGCAGGTGCGCGACATCAAAGCGGAAAACGCCATGATCGCCACCCTGGCCGGGAGCAACGCCTGGGTGCTGCTGCTGGTGCTGGGTCTGTCCATGCTCATCGGGACCCTGGTCTTCGTGTTCAAGGTGCAGCGCCCCACCATGGCCATTGTCCAGAAGATCAAGGACATCGCCGAGGACCGGGCGGACCTCAAGGAGCAGCTGCCCGTCAAGAGCAACGACGAGATCGGGGAACTTTCGTTGTGGTTCAACCGGCTCACCACCAAGCTCGACAGCCTCATCTGCACCTCGCGGATGTACATGAACATGGTCAATGCCGTGCCCGAGGCCATGTTCGCCGTGGACAACGACATGCGCATCACGGTGGTCAACGACATCGTGCCCAAGATGTTCGGCCGCACCCGGGAAGAAATCCTGGGCACCCGGTGCAGCGATTTGTTCCGTACGGAAATCTGCGGCACCGACGATTGCCCCATTGGCTGCAGCATGCGCAGCCACACGCGGCATCAGGCCGAGGTGATCCCGCTGCAGGTGGGGGGCGAAACGCGCTACCTGCGCCCCATGAGCGATGCCATGTACGACTGCGACGGCAAGCGCATCGGCTACTTCGAGGTGGCCACGGACGTGACGGACATGGTCAAGGGGCGGCAGCAGCTCGAACAGACCATGGAACGCATGGGTGAGGTGGCCCGGGAGGTGCATCAGGCCTCCGAGGCCATGGCCGAGGCCTCCGAGGACGTGGCGGCCATGGTGACCCAGGCGCGGCGCGGCGCGGACCAGCAGGGCGACCGGGTGGCTTCCACGGCCGCGGCCATGGAGGAGATGAACGCCACCATCCTCGAGGTGGCCCGCAGCGCCGGAGAGGCCGCCACCCAGGGCGACAGTGCCATGCAGCAGGCTCGCAAGGGCATGGAAGTGGTGGGGCAGGCCGTGCAGGCCATCGCCAAGGTGGCCGACCTCTCCCGGGAGCTCAAGCAGGACATGGGCGCCCTGGGCACCAGGGTGGACGCCATCGGCCGGATCATGGACGTGATCCAGGACATCGCGGACCAGACCAACCTCCTGGCCCTCAACGCGGCCATCGAGGCGGCCCGGGCCGGGGAAGCCGGACGTGGGTTCGCCGTGGTGGCCGACGAGGTGCGCAAGCTGGCCGAGAAGACCATGGGCGCCACCAAGGAGGTGGGGCAGGCCATCCACGCCATCCAGGACGGGGCCTCGCGCAACATCCAGGGCATGGAGCAGGCGGCCAAGGCCGTGGAACAGGCCACGTCGCTGGCCGGGGAGTCCGGCGAGGTGCTCAGGCAGATCGTCTCGCTGGTGGAAGGCACGGTGGGGCAGGTCCAGGCCATTGCCGCGGCCTCGGAGCAGCAGTCCGCCACCAGCGAAGAGATCAACCGCTCCATGGAGCAGATCAACGCCATTTCCGGGGAAACGGCCCGGGGCATGACGGCCATCGCGGGCTCGCTGGAGAACCTGGAGCGCCTGGCCGCGCGGCTCAAGGATCTGGCCCGGGGTTAGAGCGTTTTCCTGAAACAATTGGCGATTGTTTCAGGAGGGAGCCTTGTTGCGAGGCGAAGATGCGCTAGAGCCGGTACTCCGTGACCCAGGCGATGAACTCGGCCACGCGCTTGCGGGTGTTCTCCTCCAGCTGACTGAAGGACATGCCCAGGATGAGCTTGTCGCCGCAGAGGCGCTTGTTCTTGAGCTCGCAGGGCACGGTGAACTCGTGCATGGCCTGGACCAGGTGAAAGCGCAGGGTCACGGACGAGCCCACGGCGATGCCCTCGGCCACCTCCGGCGAGGGCAGCACCACGGTGACGCCGCAACCCGTGGTGCTGATGTTGGAGATCATGCCGCTGCAGTGCAGGTTGCCCATGCCCAGCTTGGCCGGGAGGTGGCAGTCCGTGCGGGAGGCCTGGCGCAGGTTGCAGATTTCCGCGGCAGTGGGATAGGTGAAGTAGATGTGGCGAAAAGGCGAGGTGGTGTAGGAGAGCACCTGGGACATGAAGCCGTTGATCACCCCGTCCTGGGTGTAGAAGATCTTGGCCTTGTTCCCGCGATAGAGGTAGTCGAAGACCATCTTGTCCAGCCCCAGCCGGGCCGCAAGCGCCACGATGAAGTAGCTCTTGCGCTCCATGCCGATGAAAAAGGTCTTGAGCTTGTCGCCCAGGCCGCTGGGTTCGATGATCACCCGCGAGCCGATGGGAATGGCGAAGTTGTCCACATCGGCGCGTTGAATGCGCGAAGCTTCCAGATGCATGCCCCCCTTCCTGTCTGCAATTCTCGTGGAACACCCCTTTGGTGTTTGCGTTTTTACCGCTTACACCATGTTTGATATCGTGTCATCCCAGTTGTGTTGCGAAAACATGTCAGGGAAACCTTTCAATGTGGTGACGCAATCCTTGCAGTGCAGGCAACGCGTTCGCTGTTGAATCGCGAAACAAGCCATGCCGCGCGGTTGCTTCCCTGCAGGAAACAAGGTATCCGGCCCCCGTGCGAACAGCTCCCCCTTCAGAGACGCCCACCCCCCCAGACGAACCTCGGGAACTCCAGGCCCAGGAGGACGAAGCCGAGGCCGTGGCGGCAGGCTCGGGCCTGCTCTCCAGGCGCGCCCTGCTTCGGCTCGGTATCTTCGTCCTCACCGCCCTGGGGCTCTACTTCGCGGTGCAGGCCACGCCCGTGGCCAGAATGCTCGAACCCCAGTGGGTGGACGAGCACATCAAGGCCCTGGGTGTACGCGGTTGGGGGCTCTACGTGCTCCTGACCATGTGCTTCACGTCCGTGGGCGGGCCGCGGCAATTGGCCGCCTTTCTGGGGGGCTACGCCTTCGGCATCGTGGGGGGCACGCTGCTGGCCCTGCTGGGCTGTTGCCTGGGCGGGCTGGCCAGTTTTTCCTACGCCCGTTTCATGGGGCGCGGGTTCGTGCAGCGTCGCCTGGGTGAGCGGTTGCAGCGCCTCGACAAGGTCCTGGCCCGCAATCCGGTGAGCACCATCATCGTGCTGCGTTTTCTGCCCTTCACCAACAACATGGTCACCAATCTGGCCGTGGGCGTGAGCAGCATGCCCTTGCGCTGGTTCATTACCGGCACCTGCATCGGCTATCTGCCCCAGACCTTGCTCTTCGCCCTGCTGGGCAGCGGCATCAAGGTGGGGGCCGCCTGGCAGGTGGGGCTCTCCATCGCCCTGTTCGCGGCCTCCCTGGTCCTGGGAACCCTGCTGCTGCGCAAGTACTGGCGCGCCTACAGGAACCTCGCCGAGGAGGCCTGAGCCCGCCCGGACTGGATCAGATCCGCGCCACGGCCAGGAACCCGGCATGCAGGGCCGTAACCAGCACCACGAACAGGGCGCGCGAGGTGTCGCGCCCCAGCCCCCAGAAGCTGTAGTGCAGGACCTGGTGGGCGCAGACCGCGCTGCAGTCGCCGCACAGGGTGCAGGACAGACCCGGCCGCCCCTGTTCGAGATCCAAGGGGCGCAGGGCCCCGTAGCGACAGACCCGACTGCAGGCCCCGCAGCGCGTGCAGCCCTCGGCCATGCGCATGCGCCAGGGCGTCAGCCGCCCCAGCACGTTGCTCACCAGCCCCATGGGGCACCAGGCCGTGCAGTGCACCATGCGCCCGCTGCGGCGGGACCAGTACAGCATCACCCCCACCCCCAGCAGTCCGAAGCCCCCGGCCACAAGCAGGGCCCAGAGGGTCCCCACTCCGGCCAGACGCAGCCCCAGGGCCAGGAGCACCGTGAGGAGCAGGGTCAGCAGCCTGCCCCGCCAGGGTGTGCGCGTCGGTTGCTGGGGTTTGCGCCCCTCGAGGCGGGAGGCGCCGTCGTCCCCGGTGAAGGTGACGGTGACGGTCAGGATCAGGCCGGGATCGAGGACGAAGGGCAGGGTGACCGCGCCGGGAAGGGCGACGTCGAAGACCGGATCCCCGCCCTCGACCTCCAAGGACTCCACGGTGAGGGGGCCGCTGCCCTGGCTGGAGATCCGGACCTCCTGCCCCTGGGCTCCCGGCACCCCCGTCGGGAAGTAGAGCAGCGACGGCTCGACGGCGGCGGCCGGCAGGACGCCGGCGCCGCTCAGGTAGAGGTCCACCGAGGGGGAGGAGGCGTCGTCGCTGGCGATGCGCACCACCGCC
>CAZNSV010000262.1:0-5492 GCA_964575775.1 uncultured Desulfovibrionaceae bacterium | reverse complement strand
AGCTCGGCTTCCGCCGCCGCATCCACCAGGGGCAAATGCCGCAGCACTCCGGCCCGCAAGACTTCCCAGGCCTCGGGCGACAGTTCCTGGCGTGGGGCCTCACTCTCGGCGCCCGGGACATAGGGCACCAGCAGCAGCCCAGTGGCGCCCAGGCTCGCGGCCTTGGCAGCCACCGCCGCCACTCCGGCGTCGTTGACCCCGGGTACCACCAGGATCCGCACGGTGACGCCCAGCCCCTGCTCCACAAAGGCGCTCAGGGCCGCGGCCTGCTCGGCCACCAACACTGTTCCGGCCTCGGAGCGCCGTAGGGTCGTCTTGCCCGGCCGTACCCACGCATACAGCAGGGGCACGGTCTCGGGGTCCACGGTGTCCAGACGCAGGACCACGTGGTTCACGCCCAGCCGCGCCAGTATGGGGGCCATGGCCGCGCCGTTGATACCGTTGGTGGCCAGGGTGATGCGCAACCCCGGCCAGGAGCCGCGCAGGGCTTCCAGGGTCAGACAAAGACTGTCCATGTCGGCCAGGGGTTCGCCCGGGCCGGTGATGCCCACATCAGGCAGGGCTTCCTTGCGGAATGCGCTCCGGTCCAGGGCCTGGCGCAGGGCCGCCAGGGCATCCCCATGGTGCAGGGCCCTTTTTTTCACCTCGGCCGGGGGCGGGCCGCCAAACAAGGCCAGGGCGTTCACACCACCGGCCACGGGCAGGTTGATGCGCCGCGGGACCGCGTTTTCGCTGCAGGCTCTTGTTTCGGGATGCGCGTTCATGACTGCCCCTGAAGGTGGATTGGTGGATTTCAAGGCAGGGATCACCCTTCGGAGCTCTCGCACCGGCAGGCATGCCGGGTGATCCCTGCCTCGTGCGCCAGGTGGCGCGGTGAGCCAACTCGCTCAATAGACCAGTTCGAATTTCTCTTCCGGTGCGTCGCGGTCCTGACGCTCCAGCAGGGTGTTGAGAATGGTGGTGGCCAGACGCAGCCCCCCTTTGTAGCCAACGGTGGGAAAGTACTGGTGGCCCACCCGGTCCAGAATGGGGAAGCCGTGCCGCACCAGGGGGATGTCCTCGTCCCGGGCGATGTACTTGCAGTAGGTGTTGCCCATGATCAGGTCCACGGGCTCGTTCTTGATCCACTGGTGCAGCAGGAACAGGTCACCCTTGGCGGCCACGTTGACCTTGCAGGGCAGCCCGGCGGTAAGCTCCTCGATGCGGCGCTCGAAGGCCTTACCCGGTGTGCCGGTGACGATGTGCACGGGCAGCATGTCCAGGGAGACCAGGAACTCGGTGAGGGCGATGAGCTGATCCGGATCCCCGGCCAGGGCGACCTTTTTGTGGTAGAAGTACTGGTGCATGTCGGAGATGAAATCCACCAGCTGCCCCCGCTCGGTGGTCACGCTGTCGGGCACGCTGACCCCGGCGATGATGCGCAGGGCGTCCACAAAGCGATCCGTGGCGGCCAGGCCGATGGGCAGATCCAGGATTTTGCAGGGCACCTTGAACTGGGTGTCCAGGAGCCTGGCGCCGTCCGCCGAGGCCCACTCGCCCAGGGCCAGGGTGCCGATGGCGTCCCCGGTGCTCTGCAGGTCCGGGATGGAGGTCCCGGCCTCGGGGAACATCTTGTGCTCCCCGGTGAGGGGGCCGTTGAGCACGCCCGAGGTGTCCGGGAAGAGGACGTGCTTCACGCCCACCAGAGTGGCCAGGCGCTTGATTTCCTCCATGTCCGCGGGTTCCACCCAGCCGGGGATGATGTTGATCTTGCCGTTCTTCTTGCCCGTGCTCTTGGCGAAACCGGTGACGATGCCCTTGACCATGTTGGCGAAGCCCGTGACGTGGGAGCCCACATAGCTGGGGGTGGAGGCGCTGATGACGTACTTGCCCTCCGGGATGTTCCCTTCCTTGCGGGCCTTGTCCGCGATCTGGGGGATGTCGTCCCCGATGGTCTCGGAGAGGCAGGTGGTGTGCACGGCGATGACGTCCGGCTCGTACACACTGAAGATGTTGGTGATGGCCTGCAACAGGTTGGCCTGACCGCCGAAGACCGAGGCGCCTTCGGTGAAGGAGCTGGTGGAGGCCGAAACAGGCTCCTTGTAGTGCCGGGTCAGGGTGCTGCGATGGTAGGCGCAGCAGCCCTGCGAGCCATGGCTGTGGGGCAGGCAGCCCCGCACGCCCAGGGCCGCGTACATGGCGCCGATGGGCTGACAGGTCTTGGCCGGGTTGATGGACAGGGCCGTGCGCTCCGCAACGTCCTTGGTGGTGTGTCTGAGCAGCATGTGATTCTCCTTCCGGTTATTCCCAGACGTAGGTGGCGGAGAGTTCGGGACTGGTTTCCCAGGGCGCCTTGAGGTAGCCCCAGACCTTGCTGTTCACCAGGCGGTCCACTTCGTGGTAGAAGTTGATCGCGCCTTGGAACGCTGCATAGGGGCCGCCGGAGTCGTAGCTGTGCAGCTGCTTCATGGGCACGCCCAGCTTCTGGATGCCGAACTTCTCCTTGATGCCCGCGCAGAACAGGTCCGGCTTGAGCATTTCCACCAGCTTCTCGGCCTCGTACTGGTTCAGGTCGTCGATGACGATGGCGTCCTTGTCCATCTCGGCCATGATTCCTTCGTAATCCTTGAACCTGAACCCCTCGGCCTCGAGCTTCTTTATTGCGGCCTCGTCCTTGCGCGCCTTGTAGCGTTCGGGATCCTTCTCCACTTCCAGCTCTTCGATGTTGCGGCTGTCCGCATCCACCTTGAGGTCCGGCAGCACCTGGCGGCCTTCGTAGTCGTCGCGGTGGGCGAACTCGTAGCCCGCGGACAGGGTCTTCATGCCCAGCTCCCGGAACAGCTCCTGGTAGTGGTGCGCCCGCGAACCACCCACGAACAGCATTGCGGTCTTGCCTTCCGTGCGGGGGCGGATGTCCTCAAGCGCCGCCTGCACCGGCGCCATCTCCTTGGCGATCACGGCTTCCACCCTTGCGGTGAGCTCCGGATCGTCGAAGTATTGGGCGATCTTGCGCAGGCTCTTGGCCGTGGCTTCGGCGCCGATGAAGTTGATCTTGATCCAGGGAATCCCGTACTTCTCCTCCATCATCTCGGCCACGTAATTGATGGAGCGGTGGCACATTACCGCGTTCAGATCCGCGGTGTGGGCCGTGGCGAACTGATCGTAGGTGGAGTTGCCGCTGAAGGTGGAGACCAGGGTGATGCCGCATTCCTCGAGGATCCGCTCGATCTCGAAGGCATCGCCGCCGATGTTGTATTCCCCCAGCATGTTGATCTTGAACTTGCCGGGCTTGCTCTCGTCGTTGAGCCCCACCACGTGGGTGAAGACCTGGTTGTTGGCAATGTGGTGGCCGGCGGACTGGCTGACGCCCTTGTAGCCTTCGCAACTGAAGGCGAAGACGTTGATGCCGAGCTTGTCCTTCATCTTCCTGGCCACTGCGTGGATGTCGTCACCGATGAGACCCACGGGGCAGGTGGCGAAGATGGCAATGGCCTTGGGCTTGAAGATGTCGTAGGCCTCCTGGATGGCCGCCTCGAGCTTCTTCTCGCCGCCGAAGATGATGTCCGAGTCCTGCATGTCCGTGGAAAAGGCGTAGGGCATGAAGTTCTCGTCCGCCAGGGACTCCGTCCTGGTCTGGTTGCGCCGGGTGAGCCAGGAGTAGAACCCGCAGCCGATGGGGCCGTGGGTGATGTTCACGATATCCCGCGTGGGGCCCAGAATAACGCCCTTGCACCCGGCGTAGGTACAGCCGCGCATGGTGATGATGCCGGGGATGGTGCGCACGTTGGCCATGATCTCCGGCGAGCCTTCCAGCTCCGCTTCCTGACGGTTGACCACGATCTGCTTGGCCCGCTTGCGCGCCACCTTGGGCGGATACTTCTTGAGCAGCTCGGCCTTGATGGCTTCGGGCTCCCAAGCGACCTTCTTCTTATTCTTCAGTGCCATGATGACCTCGATTTCCCTTTGCTTCCTCGTAGCTGCGGCCTGGGCCCAGCCGGGAGCGGTTCCTCAGCTGATGGACTTGGCGCCCGTCTCTCCGGTACGCACCCGCACCGCCCCCGACACGGGCAGAACAAAGATCTTGCCGTCCCCAGGCTTGCCGGTCTGGTTGGTGCTGATCAGGGTCTGCACCACCTCGTCCACGTCCTCGTCCGGCACCACCACGGTGATCACCCGCTTGGCGTAGAGCAGCCCTTTGTCTCCCAGCAGGGCCGCCGCTTCTTCGTAGCCCTTCTCGGCCCCTTCCAGGACCTGGGTATTGAAGAGCCCCTTGCCCCTGCCCTGGGCCTCGTAGGCGAAAAATGCGTCCACTCCGGCGTCCGTGAGGGCTTTTTTGGTGCGGTTCATCATGGGCATGCGCACCACTGCGATGATCTCTTTCATGATCAGGCCTCCACAGGCGCCGTGTCCCGGATGCCGGAGCTGATGGTGTAGACGTCCTCCACGGGCGAGATGAAGATCTTGCCGTCGCCGAAGGCGCCCTTCTCGCCGGTTCTGGCCGCACGCATGATAGTCTCCACCACGAAGTCCTGGTCCTCGGCCTTGACCACGGACATAAGCAGCACCTTGGGAATCTCGTCGTAGGTGATCTCGCCGATCTTGATACCGCGCTGCTTGCCGCGCCCGGCCACGGAAAACTTGGTCGCCGCGGGGAATCCCGCATCCAGCAACGCCGCCAGCACGTCGTCCACCTTCTCGGGCCGCACGATGGCCCGCACCATGATCATGCTCATTGTCTCATCTCCCTTGGTTCTCTGGTTCAGGTTCCGGTCCGGCTAGGCCACTTCCAGCAGTCCGTAGTCCATGAGCAACTGCTCCAACTCGTCGATGGCCAGCGGCTTGGGAATCACGAACATCTCGTTACCGTCGATGGCCCGGGCCAGGTTGCGGTAGTGTTCCGCCTGCGGATGATCGGGGGCGAACTCGATGACGGTCTTGCGGTTGATCTCGGCCTTCTGCACCATGTTGTCGCGCGGCACGAAGTAGATCATCTGCGTTCCCAGCCGCTTGGCCAGCTCGGCGATCATCTCTTTCTCGTTGTCCACGTTGCGGCTGTTGCAGATCAGCCCCCCGAGCCGCACGCTGCCTGACTGGGCGTACTTCATGATGCCCTTGCAGATGTTGTTGGCCGCGTACATGGCCATCATCTCGCCCGAGCAGACGATGTAGATTTCCTCGGCCTTGCCGTCGCGGATAGGCATGGCAAAGCCGCCGCAGACCACGTCGCCCAGGACGTCGTAAAAGGCGTAGTCCAGGCCTTCGGACTGCTCGTAGGCGCCCAGCTGCTCCAGCATGTTGATGGAGGTGATGATGCCGCGACCCGCACAGCCCACGCCCGGCTCGGGACCACCGGACTCCACGCACCAGCTCTTGCCGAACCCGGCCTTGCGGATATCCGCAAGATCGACATCTTCGCCTTCTTCGCGCAGGGTATCGAGCACCGACTTCTGCGCCAGTCCACCCAACAGCAACCGCGTGGAGTCCGCCTTGGGATCGCAACCGACCACCATGAC
>CAZNSV010000261.1:0-5510 GCA_964575775.1 uncultured Desulfovibrionaceae bacterium | reverse complement strand
GGCTCGGGCCACGGCCTTTTTTTCCGACACCAGAACAAGCACCCCCGCGATTCCCATTGAAGACCACCTTGCGACGCCACCTGCAGCAAACACACTCGGAGCAGGAACTGCGGCAATGGTTCGAACCGTTGTCCATTTCCGCCGACGAACCGAAAAAGACCCTCTCGGTGGTCTTTCCGCACCTCTATTTCGGCCAGTGGTTCAAGCAGAACGTACAGCACGCCTTCGAGGAAAAAGTGGCCCAGGTCCTGGGCAACGGCTACCGCATCGCCTACGGCTGTGCCGCTTCCGGCGCGCCCCCGGAACCCGTGCGCCCGGCCCGGCTCAAGGGCGCCGAGCACCCCTTTGGGGAGCAGTTCACCTTCACTTCCTTTCTGGTCAACAGCAAGAACCAGTTCCCCATCGCCTCGGCCCGGGAGGTGTTCCAACATCCCGGCGTGCTGTACAACCCCTTCATCATCTGCGGCGGGCCGTCCTCGGGCAAGACCCACCTCTTGCGGGCCATGGGCAATGAACTGGCCCAGGTGCACGAGCCAGCGAACATCTTTTTCGGGTCCGTGGAGGAGCTGGCCGGACTCTACGCAGGGACCTTCGAGGGGGACCGGCTGCGCGCCAGACGCTACCTGCAGGGCTTCCACTGCCTGCTGGTGGACGACCTGCAGCAGGCCAGGCACCACCCCCTGTTGCACGAGGAGCTGGTGCTGCTCTTCAACCACTTCCACCAGGCCAAACGCCAGATGGTCTTCTGCTGCGCCGAACGGCTGGCGGACTACGACTTTCTCGACCCCACCCTCAAGTCCCGGCTCGAGTGGGGGCTCATCATCACCCTCAAGGAGCCGGACCTGGATATCCGGGTCAAGTACATCCAGAACATCTGCAAGGCGCGGCGCATCAAACTCAGCAAGGAGCAGATGCTGACCCTGGCCCAGCGCTTCACGGACCTGCGTTACCTGCAGGGCATCCTGCTCAAGTTCTTCGCCTTCAGGAAACTGGTGCACAAGAACATCCAGGACAAGGACTTCAACCAGATCCTGAACCACGCGGCCGGGGAGCACAACGGCGAGCTGGACCCCAAGAACATCATGGCCGTGGTGGCGGAGCACTTCAAGGTTCCGGTCAAGGCCATCACCGGGAGCAAGCGCGACCACGCCATCGTCTATGCCAGGCAGGTGGCCATGTTCCTCTGTCGCCAGCTCACGGGCTGCTCCTACCCGGCGCTGGGCAAGCTCTTCGGCGGCAAGGACCACAGCACGGCCATGTATGCGGTGAATAAAATCGCACAAATTCAGGAGCATGACCCGGAAGCGAACAGGATGCTCATCAGCCTGAAGAAAAAATGCCTGGCAGCGCAGGAATCGTGAATAGTGTCCGGAGCGCTGCGGTTTCGTTCCTTGGCCCGCACAGACACGGTTCATAACATATTCCACGATTAAACAGAGTTACATTAATTACGAACATCCGACCGGCCTCTACTGCTACCACAAGGAGAATATTATGCTGGTTTCTTTTTCTAAGGACGACGTCCTGGAAGGCCTGCAGAAAGCCGCCAACATCATCCCCGCCAAGACAGGGGCCGCCTATCTGCGCACCATCTGGCTCAAGGCCGAGGGACAGAGCCTGCAGGTCATGGCCACGGACTCCAGCCTGGAGTTCTGCGGCAGCTATCCCGCGGGGATCAAGGCGGAGGGTCTGGCCGGGGTGCAGGGGCGCAATTTCAGCGACCTGGTGAAGCGCCTGCCCAAGGGCGAGGCCACCCTGGAGCTGGAGGACAAGAAGAAGAACCTCAAGGTCAAGCAGGGCAGCCGCCGCTTCAACCTGCCCATCAACGACCCGGAATGGTTCCAGTCCTTTTCCGCCTTTCCTGACAAGGCCGGGGTCTCCCTGTCCGGGGTCCTGGTGCACGACATCGTGGACAAGATCGGCTTTTGCATCAGCGAGGACGACACCATGGAGGCCGTGGCCTGCATCAGCCTCAAGCCCGCGCCCGGCAGCGGCCGGGTGGAGATCTGCGGGCTCAATGGGCACCAGTTCGCCATGCTGGACCTCAAGAGCGATGCGCTCCAGGCCCTGCTGCCGCCCGAGGGCATCCTGATCCAGCGCAAGTATCTGCTGGAGCTGCGCAAATGGCTCACGGCCGAGCAGGTGGAGTGCGCCATCGACAACAAGCGGCTTTTTTGCCGCACGGCCGGGGGGCAGGAAACCTTCTCCCTGCCCCTGTCCTATTACCAGTACCCGGACTATCACAACTTCCTGGCCCATCTGCAGGGTGACGGCTCGGTGAAGGCCGTGATCGGTCGCCAGGAAGTGGGCGAGGCCCTGGAGCGCATGCTGCTCTTCAACACCGAGAACAACCGCTGCACCTATTTCGACTTCAAGGACGGCGAGCTGGTTCTATCCTCCCAGGGGCAGGAGGTGGGCTCGGGCTCCGAAACCCTGTCCGTGCAGACCCCGGACGAGATCCCGCGCATCGCCTTCCCCACCCGGAACCTGCTTGAGATCCTGGGACATTTCCAGTCCGAGCAGCTCACCTGGACCATGACCGGGGCCGAGGGCCCCTGCGGTATCAGCGGGGCCGACGACCCTGGCTACACGGTCATCGTCATGCCCATGAAAATAGTCGACGAGACGCTTTACACCGAGGAAGACGCCTAAGATGATCGAGCCCACCAAGAAGAACGATTACGACGCCGGGAGCATCACAGTCCTGGAGGGCCTGTCCGCGGTTCGCATGCGGCCGGCCATGTACATCGGCAGCACCGACATCCGCGGGCTGCACCACCTGGTCTACGAGGTGGTGGACAACTCCGTGGACGAGGCCATGGCCGGGCACTGCTCCCGCATCGTGGTCAACCTGCATCTGGACAACTCCGTCACGGTCTCGGACAACGGCCGCGGCATCCCCGTGGACATGCACCCCAAGGAGAACAAGCCCGCGGTGGAAGTGGTCATGACCGTGCTTCACGCCGGGGGCAAGTTCGACAACGAGACCTACAAGGTCTCGGGCGGCCTGCACGGCGTGGGCGTGTCCGTGGTCAACGCCCTGTCCGAGTATCTGGAGGTGCAGGTCAAGCGCGACGGCAAGCGCTACCACCAGCGGTACGAGCGCGGCGTGCCCGTGACGCCCCTCACGGAGATTGGGGAGTCCAAGCACACCGGCACCACGGTGCGCTTCCGCCCCGACGAGAGTATCTTCGAGACCAACCAGTTCAGCTTCGACATCCTGCGCAAGCGTTTCGAGGAATTGGCTTATCTGAACAAGGGGTTGGAGATCGAGTTCAACGACGAGATCAGCAACGAGAAGGCCGTGTTCCGGTTCGACGGTGGGTTGCGCCAATTCGTGAAGGATCTCAACAGCGGGGAGATGGGCATCCACGAGCTGCTGTTCTGCGAGGGCACGGCGGACAGCGTGAGCGTGGAAGTGGCCATGCAGTACAACGCCGGGTACAAGGAGAACGTGCACACCTTCGCCAACAACATCCGCACCAAGGAAGGCGGTACGCACCTGGTGGGCTACAAGACGGCCCTGACCCGCGCCATCAACAACTACGTGCAGAACGCGGACCTGCCCAAGAAGCTCAAGCAGAAGCTCACGGGCGACGACGTGCGCGAGGGGCTCACGGCCGTGGTCAGCGTGAAGCTCCCCATGCCGCAGTTCGAGGGGCAGACCAAGACCAAGCTGGGCAACAGCGACGTGGCCGGCATCGTGGCCACTCTGGTCTACGAGAAGCTCAACACATTTTTCGAGGAGAACCCCAAGGACGCCAAGCTCATCATTGAGAAGGTGGTGGACGCGGCCCGGGCTCGGGACGCGGCGCGCAAGGCCAAGGAGCTGGTGCGGCGCAAGGGGGCCCTGTCCGACAACGCCCTGCCCGGCAAGCTGGCGGACTGCCAGAGCAAGAGCCCCGAGGACAGCGAGCTGTTCATCGTGGAGGGCGACTCGGCGGGTGGCTCGGCCAAGCAGGGGCGCGACCCCTCGCGGCAGGCCATCCTGCCCCTGCGCGGCAAGATCCTCAACGTGGAGAAGACGCGTTTCGACAAGATGCTGGGCAACAAGGAGATCAAGGCCCTGATCACGGCCATGGGCGCGGGCATCGACGAGGACATGGAGCTGGACAAGCTGCGCTACCACAAGATCGTGATCATGACCGACGCCGACGTGGACGGGGCGCACATCCGCACCCTGCTCCTGACCTTCTTCTTCCGCCAGTACGCCCAACTCATCGACCAGGGCTATCTCTACATCGCCCAGCCCCCGCTCTACCGGGTGCACAACCGCAATTTCGAGAAGTTCATCAAAGACGAGGAGGCCATGCAGGATTTCCTGCTCTCCCGTATCAGTGAGGAGATCGTCATCGCGGCGGTGAACGGCATCACCTTCACGGGGGTGCAGGTGGTGGACCTGCTCAAGGCCATTCGCTTCGTGCAGGGCAAGATCGAGGACGTGGAGAACATCGGCATCAACCGCCCCATGTTCCTGGCCCTGCTCAAGTACCCACGCAAGCTGCGCCCCGCCAGTCTGGTGGAGCCCGAGGAGCTGGAGACCTTCCGTACGTTCATGGACAAGGAGCGTTTCAGCATCGAGGTGCAGACCGAGGAAGACGGTGTGGAGGCGCGGACCTTCCTGGTCATCGAGGACCGCAACGGCCACCGGGCGCGCATGGGCGCCGAGTTCTTCAACTCCAAGATGTACCGCCAGAGTTACGACGCCCTGGGCGACATCAACCGCATCTGCGGCGGGCTGACCTTCAGCATCCGCAAGAGCAAGGTGGCGGAAGGGAGCAAGGAGCCCGAGCCCATTCCGGTGGACGACATCTTCACCCTGTTTTCCGTGGTCCTGGAAGAAGCGCGCAAGGGGCTGTCCATCCAGCGCTACAAGGGCTTGGGCGAAATGAACCCCGAGCAGCTCTGGGAGACCACCATGAACCCGGACAAGCGCACCCTGCTGCGGGTCTCGGTGGATGACGCCCTGGAGGCCGACGAGGTGTTCTCGCAGCTCATGGGCGACAAGGTGGAGCCGCGCCGCGTGTTCATCGAACGCAATGCCCTGCAGGTCCAGGAACTGGATATCTAACGTATTGCCTGAACATTTCCTCCGGTCCCTGGCCAGCATGAAGCAGGGGGGACGGGACGCGGGCCCCTGAGGGCACGCCAGTCAGGTTGAGGTGACAATGATCGACAGCATCAGCATTGAAAAGGAAATCAAGCGCTCATACCTCGAGTATTCCTTGAGCGTCATCATCGGCCGCGCCATTCCGGATGTGCGCGACGGCCTCAAGCCCGTGCACCGGCGCATCCTCTTCGCCATGCACGAGCTGGGCAACTCCTACAACCGGGCCTACAAGAAGTCCGCCCGCGTGGTGGGTGACGTGATCGGTAAGTACCACCCCCACGGCGATTCCGCGGTGTACGACGCCCTGGTGCGCATGGCCCAGGAGTTTTCCATGCGCGACCGCCTGGTGGACGGGCAGGGCAACTTCGGCTCCATCGACGGCGATGCCGCGGCGGCCATG
>CAZNSV010000260.1:0-5528 GCA_964575775.1 uncultured Desulfovibrionaceae bacterium | reverse complement strand
AATGCGGACCGCGAGCTCCGAGCCGGCGGTCCGCAACAGAAAGTGCTTTCAGTCTGGGGGGATTCAGGCCGCCTGGGTCTGCAACTCGTGGTGCTCGCGGCCGGGCTGCTCCGCGATGAGGGAATCCATCTCCTGAACCTTGTGCTGCACGCGTTTGACCACGTTCTTGAAGGTGGCATGGTCCTTGGCGGTCAGGGTGCGGGCGCCGTGGAGCAGGCCGGCGATGTCCATGAACTCGTTGTAGAGGTAGGGCATGTAGAGCGGGTCGTGGCGCAGGAAGGCCTGGAACGCCCCCAGCGCCTCGCGGATTTCCTGCTGCCGGTTGTGGGCCTTCTTGAAGAGCTTTTCCAGGTGCTTGAGGGCGTGGCGCAGGGACGGGGACCAGCTGGGCTGCCGCGGTTCAATGGGGGGCAGTTGACGCGGGGTGGCGGCGCGGCGCAGGGCGTCGAGAAAACGCTCCCGGCTGCCCGGCACCGAGGTGTGCAGCCCCTGGTCGAGGAGGGTCGCGGCGTCCACGTTCACGGCGCCGTTGATCACGGCCAGGCCGCCGTAGAAGTTGTAGGTGGGCAGGCCGAAGGTGCGGATGTCCTTTTCCATGTCGCGCAGGGCGGCCATGAAGGGCAGGGTGGTGTGCAGGGTCTCCCCGGCGAGGTTCTGGATGGACACGTTGTCCTTGAGGAAGTTGAGGTTGGCGTAGTGCCCCGCGGCGTGGCTCTGTTCGGCCTTCCAGGCGAAGTCCTGGCCGCAGAGCAGGATGCGGGAGACGCCGCACCAGTGCAGCAGGCGGTAGAGGGTGACGCTGACGTTGCCACCGGCGTCCTGCAGATTACCACCGGCCTGCATGGCGTAGGTGCCCAGTCCGCCCAGGGTCCAGAAGGGGATGGTGGGGCCGGGATAGCGGGCGACGACCTCGGGGTCCACCTTGGTGGAGTAGAGCAGGGGGATGCGGGCCGCCCACTCGTGGTCGAGCTCCTTGTAGGCGTTGAGCAGGACCTTGCCGAAGTCGATGGCCGCGCAGAAATGCGGGGTCAGCCCCACCTTGCGCAGGGCGCTCAGGCTCTGCAGGGAGGTGGCGTAGACGGCATGGCCGGGATTGGCGGCCAGGACCGGCGCCGTGTCCATCAGGGAGGGACCGGCGCCCAGGATCACGCCCGTCAAACCATTGGCGCTGCCCTTGAGGGGGGCGATGGAGCCGTGGACCATGGCTTGGCGATAGTTGCGCAGCTCGTTGTTTACCATGAGGTCCTGGCGCTGGCGCAGGGTGGCCAGCTCCACCGACAGGTTTTCCAGCAGCCCCTGGCAGATGCGGGTCCAGCGGGCGTACTGCGGCCCCCGCTGACGGCTGGGCATGTCGGCATGCAGGTAGATGCGGCCGAAGAGGAAATGCAGGTCGCACTGCTGGAAGGCCTTGGCCACGGTGTCCTGATCCGGGGGCAGGAAGTGCAGCTTGCCCATGCGGATGAAGGGCGAGTAGTCGGTCTGCCCCAGGCAGGCCAAGAGCATCTCGGGGTCGGGCTCGACGACGAGGACCTTGTGGGTGTTGGGGGTGTTGACCAGAACGTGGTTCAGGCCATATCCCAGGTTGCAACCCACGATGACGGTCAGGCTGCCTCCGGCGTCGCGCTTGTCCGGCAGCCAGCCCTGATAGCTGGCGTCGGGAGGCAGGGCCTCGAACATGCCCTGCCCCTCGGGCAGGCGGTAGTCGAGCAGCTGCCAGCGGTTCATGAAAATGTTGTCCATCACCGCCTGTTCGTCCGGGTGCTGATGCGCCAGCCAGAACGCAGCGGGATTTTTCGCCTGGGCCAGGGCCTCGAGATTATCCTTGATGTAGGGCAGTGTGTTCATGCCGGGCTCACTGCAAACTTCTTGCCAGACGCCGGGCAGTCGGATAGAAGGTGCTAAGGCAACGATTTTTTCATGCAAAAGGCGGGGTTATGAAGGTATTTTCCGATGTCTTGCAGAGCGTGGGGCAGACGCCCCTGGTGGAAATCCGACGGCTGAACACCAAACCCGGCGTCAGGATTCTGGCCAAGATCGAGTCGCGCAATCCGGGCGGCTCCATCAAGGACCGGGTGGCCCTGGCCATGATCGAGGCCGCCGAGGCCTCCGGGGAGCTGACCCCGGACAAGATCATCATCGAGGCCACCTCCGGCAACACCGGCATCGGCCTGGCCATGGTCTGCGCCGTCAAGGGCTACCGCCTGCGGCTGCTCATGAGCGAGAGGGCCTCCGAGGAGCGCAAGAAGATCCTCACGGCCTACGGCGCGGAAATCCAGCTCACGCCGGGGCACCTGTCCACGGACGGGGCCATCGAGCAGGCCTACCGCATGGCCCGGGAGGAGCCGGACAAGTACCTGCTCCTGGACCAGTTCAACAACCCGGCCAGCATCGACGCCCACTACCGGGGGACCGGGCGCGAGATCTGGGAGCAGACCGACGGCGCCGTGACGCACGTGATCTGCACCCTGGGCACCAGCGGCACCGCCATGGGCGTGACCAAGAGCCTCAAGGAGTTCAACCCCGCCGTGCAGATTGTGGCGGTGGAGCCCAACGCCGGGCACGCCATTCAGGGGCTCAAGAATATGCAGGAGTCCTATCCACCCGGCATCTATGACAAGTCTGTGCTGGACCGCATCGTGCGCATTGCCGACGAGGAGGCCTTCGAAACCGCCCGGAAAATGGCCCGCCAGGAGGGGCTGCTGGTGGGCATGAGCTCCGGCGCCGCCATCGCTGCGGCCCTGCGTCTGGCGGACGAACTGGAGCAGGGGCTCATCGTGGCCATCCTGCCGGACAGCGGGGAACGCTACCTGAGCACCACCCTGTTCACGCCCAAACGCGGCCAGGGGCTCTCCCTGCGCAGCGTGGGCAGCGACGAACCGCGCTACCTGGAGCCCGGGAGCCATGGCCTGGGGCTCTTCACCCCGGGACCGCCCCTGGATGACCTGGGCGATCTGGACGCCTGGCGCCGCATCGCGCTGCTGGACGTACTGGCCGGGCATCTGGAGCGCACCGGCATCCCGCAGCGGCTGGTGGTGGGGCTGGCGGACATGGACGACCGGGCCCTCAGCGCCCGGCGCGACGCCAAGGCCGGAGCCGACCGCTTCCTGGAGCAGGTCCTGGCCGGGCTGGCCGGTCAGGCCGCGTTCTGGGGGGTGTCGTCGCGGGTGCTCTTCCACCCGGCGGGGCAGAGCCTGGAGGCCATCCTCGGCCTGTGCCGCAAGCTCCTCAGCCGGGGAGCGGCCTACGAAAAGATGCGCTCGGTGTACTTCGACGTGCTGCGCTTTCCGTCCTACGGCAGCCTGAGCGACCAGGACCTGGAGTCCCTGAGCCTGGGCAAGACCGTGGACCTGGCCAACTACGTCAAGGAGAATCCCAAGGATTTCACCCTGCTCAAGCGGGCCTCCCTTCAGGACCTCAAGGGCATGGACTGCCTGCAGACCGAGTGGGGCAACGTGCGCCCCAGCTGGTTTTTGCAGCATGCCGCCGTGGGGGTGGCACAACTGCCCCGCCCGGATGTGTGCATGGTGGGGGAGACCCAGCGCTTTCCGCACCTGGAGAACCTGCGCGCCCTTTGGGCCCTGGGGCGGGGAGTGGAACCCCAGGCCTGGCTGGTCTGCGCCGGGGTGCAGGGGCTGACGGCCCCGGGGCGACTGCCGGAAGAGGCTCTGGCCCTGGAGCCCCGGGCCCTGCGCATGTGGCTGCTCTCCACCTCGCCGCGCAAGTCCCTGACCTGCTCCGACGAAATCCTGCACATGTGGCAGCGCAACTGGAGCAAGGTGCAGGGGCTGGCCCAGGAGCTGGGGGAGCTGCTCTTCGACGCGCCCCAGTTCAACCTCGGGCAGACGCCCCTTTCTCCGGAAGCGGCCGAACAGCTGGACATCCTGCGCCGGGCCTATACCCAGGCCCTGGACGATGACCTGCAACTGCACCGCTACTGGTCGGCCCTGTTCAACACCGGGCGGGAGCTGCGCAAGCTGCTGACCAAGAACGCCCTGGAGCGTCACGAAGCCGCTGTACTCCTGCAGGAGCTCAAGGCCCAGGACGCGGTGCTGGGTTTCCTGGATCCGGCACGCATGCCCCTGAGCCGCAAGGACTGGCCCGCCGAGGTGGCGGAGCTGGTGCAGCGGCGTGATGCCGCGCGCGGGAGCAAGGACTACGCCAGCGCGGACGCCCTGCGGGCGGAAATCGCGGCCGCGGGGTTTCGCCTGGAAGACACGGCCCACGGCGTGCGACTCTATCAGCAATGAACCCGCCAAGGCTGCGGCCCGGCTGCCGTCGCGGTGACGGAGCGGTGCCGCAGCCTTGCGGAAACGCTACTTCTTGGCCTTGGGTTTGGCGTCTTCCCGGATCTCGGGCTTGGTTTCAGTCTTGGCGTCGACCTTGGCCGGAGTGCCCAGACCCTGAGCCGGCATGGCAATGACGGTGGCGCCGGGAAGATCCGGCTCAGTCACGAGCGGGGGCTCCTCGCTTACAGGCTCTTCTTTCGGCAGGGGCGCTTCACAGCTGACCTTGAAGGGGAGCTCGGTCTCTGCCGGCACCTCCTCGCGCCAGGTCAGTTCCAGGGACAGCCGCTGCTTGCCCTTCTTTTCCACCGCCTCGAGCTCCATCTCGATGCTTTCGGCTGGCTTGAGGGTGATGTACTCGTCGCCCCTCTGCACACACACGGTTTTCTCGCGGAAACTCTTCACCACGTCTTCCAGAAAAGTCAGGACCGACTGGAAGTCCATGGTCCCCTTGATCACGATACCGCTTTTGCTGCTCATTGTATCCTCCGGCAGGGGTGGGGTTAGGTGTTGGTGCTGGTTAAGAATCCACGCGTCGCGCTCAGAGCCTCTCTGTCCTGTTTGTTGTGGGTTCGGACTGCACGGGTTCCGCGTCATCGCCTTGCGCCAAGGGGGCAGGTTGGTGTGCGGGGTTGGCAGTAGAAAACTCGCCCAGCTCTTCGAGTTTTTTCTCCGCCTTTTTAAGGAATTTTTCCAAGGCCTTGTCCACTGCGGCGTCCACGTCGAGCTTCTTGCCCAATCTTCTGGAAACTTCCTTGGCCTTTTCCAGTCGCTCGGCCAGGGAGACCTCGATGTTGAAGATGACCCGCTTGGTCTCCTTGTCCTTCACGAAGATGCTCATCATGCTGTCCTCTCTGTACAGTTTTCGTACACAAGCTGTGCCTACTATGCAGTCCTGCCGGGCTGTGTCAAGCAGTTTTCTTTTTAATATTAGATGGTTATGAAATAAATGCGGCAAATGAGTGCCGCTGGTTTGCAGAAAGATCTCGCGTGGCTTGGCGACGGGCGGGAGAGCCGAAAGTCGTGGAATATTCTCTTCCGTCATGGTATGATTGTTCTGAGTCCCGAAAATCAACAGGTTGAAGATTCTGGCCCGCGTCAGTCGGCGAGGGGGAACCAGCTGCGCAGCGTGGGAAAAGTTTTTTTAAGAAAAATTCCGAAAAAGACTTTACATAAGAAAAATTCTGATTATCATCTAGCTAACGTCGGCACAGTGGCCCGGCAGGCAGTGCCCCAGAGGCACAC
>CAZNSV010000259.1:0-5549 GCA_964575775.1 uncultured Desulfovibrionaceae bacterium | reverse complement strand
AGGCGGATCTCGGCATCGCGGCCCAGCACCGGGTCCAGCTTGCCCTCGCGCGCGGCCTGGACCAGGTCCCGGCCGTACTTCTTGAGGGCGTCGTAGGTCTCCTCGGGATTCTGGGAGGTGACGCGCTGCTTGCCGCGCACCTCGCTGAGCACGGCCAGGATTTTGTCCGTGGTCAGCCCGAATTCGGCGTTGACCTTGCCCGCCGGTGTGGAGCGCGGTTCCTCCAGCAGGGCCAGAAAGATGTGCTCCACGCTGACGTATTCGTCCTGCATGCGCTTGGCCTGGTCCATGGCCCGGACCAGGGCCTGGTTCAGGCGTTGGGTGACCACGATCTGGTCGGGTCGGAAGCCGGGGCCGCTGACGCTGGGCACCTTGGCCAGCTCCTGCTGCAGGGCCTGGGCGTAGGCGCCGGGATTGCTGCCCGCGCGCTCCAGCAGCCGCCCCACCAGGCCTTGCTCCTGCACGGCCAGGGCCAGGAGCAGGTGTTCGCAGTCCACCTGCTGGTGGCCGTAACGCACGGCCGTGGTCTGGGCCAGGCTCACCGCTTCCTGCGACTTCTGCGTGAACTTGTTCAGATCCATGAATACTCCTTCTGAGGCCCGCTCAGCGGGCCAGTGCTTCCAGTTCGCGGACTTTGCGTTCCAGGGCGTCGATGCGCAGCAGCAGGTCCACGATGATGCTGCCCCCGACGCTGGAGAGCTCGAAATCCTGACACAGCCGCTCCAGCTTGCGCACGCGGTACACGTCGCGCACCTGGAACAGGTAGATGTCCTTGGCCGTGTTCTGAGGTTCCAGCCAGCCCATCTCGATGAGTTCGCCCAGGCGGCTGGGGTGACAGCCCGTGACTTCCAGGAACTCCACCCAGGAGATCCACTCCGAACGCACAGGCATGTTGGGGGCGCTGAGATCGATATGATTCAGGGGCATGGTTCGTTCCTTTGCTCCAGGGGTTTCAGCCGCGCGGCGCGAAGGCCGAGGCCTTGGCCAGCTCCTGCCAGAGTTCCTTTTCCCGTTCCGAGAGCTCACGCGGGCTCTTGATGGCCAGGCGCACGAAGAGATCGCCCCGCTGGGTGCCCTGCCCCAAACCACGCCCGCGCAGCCGCAGCTTCTGGCCGCTGTCGCTGCCCGGGGGCACGTTGAGCTCCACGTCGCCCTCCAGGGTGGGCACCCGGACCTTGGCGCCCAGGGCCGCTTCCCACGGCGTCAGGGGCAGGTCGTAGACGATGTTCACCCCGTCCAGGGAGAACCAGGGGTGCGGCAGGATGCGCACCTTGAGGTAGAGGTCCCCGGCGGGTCCGCCCCCGGAGCCGGGGTTGCCCTGCCCGGCCAGGCGGATCTTGGCGCCGTTCTTCACACCGGGCGGAATGTTCACCTGCAGGGTCTTGAGCTGGGGCGCCTGCCCCGGCATCTGCTCCTGCAGGCTCAGGGTCTTGCCGCCCCCACGATAAGCCTCCTCCAGGGTCAGCTCCAGGGTGGTCTCCGCGTCGTGCCCCCTTCTGGGGCGCCGGGCATAATCTTGGGCTCCGCCGAAGGGGCCTTGCCCCCCGAAGCCCTGGGAGCTGCGAAAGCCCGCGCCGCCTCGCCCCGCTCCGCCGAAGACCGTCTCGAAAAAGTCGCTGAAACCCGAAGCGTCGAACCCCTGCCCACCCTGGCCGCCAAAGTGGAAATGCACGTTCTCGTAACCGGGCGGGGGCTGAAAGTTCTGACCGTGCTGCCAGTTGGGGCCGAGTTGGTCGTAGAGCTTGCGCTTTTCCGGGTCCTTGAGTACCTCATGGGCCTCGTTGACCTCCTTGAACTTGTTTTCCGCACCAGGATCGTCAGGGTTGAGGTCGGGATGGTGCTTCCGGGCCAGCTTCTTGTAGGCCTTGGAAATCTCATCCTTGGTCGCGGTTTTTGCAACACCGAGAATTTTGTAGTAGTCCTTGTATTCCATGCTCATCTGTATCGATTCTCCTTATGCGACTCGGTGCACTGGGCCAACGCCTTTGAAGTAATGCACATTCCGACACTGTCAACCATCTGACGGTGCCCGGAACCGCACGCGGAACCCGCATGACCCGCAGTCTGCCAGTCCTCTTGTACCATTATATCAGCCAGGCACAAGGCGCCATTGCCGTGTCGCCCGAGCGTTTTCGCGACCATTGCCGCGCCATGGCCCAGGCCGGGTGGCGCGGGGTGGGGCTGGACGAGGCTGCGGCCTATCTGCTCCACGGCGCGCCCCTGCCCCGCAAGTCCGTGCTCATCACCTTTGACGACGGCTTCTTGGACAACGTGGTGCATGCCCTGCCCAGCCTGCGGGAGTTCGGGCACAAGGCCACGGTCTTCGCGGTGGCCCAGCGGCTGGAGTTGGAATCCCAACGCCTGGAGGCACCAGGCGGTTTGGACGGCAGGCCCACGGTGGACCAGCCTTTCGTGCCCGACGCCCTGGGCCACCCCCAGCGCCGGGACCTGTTCATGTCCTGGGAGCAGGCCCGGGCCGCCGAAGCCGCCGGGGTCCTGGACATCGCGGCCCATTCCCTGACCCATGCTCCGGTCTGGGACGCCCCTCCGCCGGAATTGCCGCACCTGCCGCCGGAGCGCTGGGAGCTGGTGCGGCCGGGACCGCGCAACCGCACCTTCGACCGCCCCTGCCTGCCCGAGTACCGGGGGTTGCCCTGGGGGCTGCCGCGTCTGCCCGAACGCCCCGGCCTCACGCATCGGGCCTTCCTGCCCTCGGTGGAGCTGACGGACCTGCCACTGTCCCTGGTGCCCCAAGACCTGGGCGCGGCCGCGGAGTGGCTGGCCGACCCCCGGCGCGTGGCCGAGCTGGTCCGCCGGTACGTTGCCCTGCCCCTGGAACGGTGGGGGCGGTTGGAGAGCCCCGAGGAGTACCAAGCGCGGGTGCGGGCGGACTTGGCGGGGTGTCGGGAGCTGTTGGCCCGCAATCTGGTCACGGGAGCGCCCCTGGTGCGGGACTGCCTGGCCTGGCCCTGGGGCAAGTCCACCCCCGAGGTCTTGCGCATCGCCAAGGAAGTGGGCTACCGAGTGTTCTTTCAGACCAGTTTCGGGGCCAACCGCCCCGGCGCGCGGCCCGAGCACGTGCACCGCTTCAAGGCCCGGGACAAGGCCCCTGCCTGGCTCCTGAGCCGCTTGTGGCTCTATGCGCGCCCCTTCTGGGCCGACCTCTACGCCCGACTCAGGATCTGACCCCCTCCACCCGCGCCAGACAACGAGACGCCCATGCAACCCATCCAGTGGACCGACGCCAAGACCAAGCTGCTCTGGGACTACTACGCCAGCACCCCCGCCTTTCGCAGCCAGTACTTCTCCAACCATACCGGTGGGTTCATCCTGCGCGAGGCGGCCAAGCACCTTTCCCTGCAAGGGGCGATCCTGGATTTCGGCTGCGGCCCCGGCTACCTCATCGGGCACCTGCTGCAGCGTGACGAGCCCACCCGGGTCCACGGCCTGGACTTCTCCGCCCGCTCCGTGGCCGAGACCAGGGAGCAGCACCAGGGGAACCCCCGGTTCGGGGGCGCCACCCTGGCGGACAGCCTGCCCTCGCCCCTGCCGGAGGCGAGCATGGATCTCGTGTTTTCCGTGGAGGTCATCGAGCACCTGACGGATGCCCAACTGGCGGGCATGCTGCAGGAGTGCCGCCGGGTGCTCAAGCCGGGGGGGCATCTGGTGCTGACCACGCCCCATGACGAGGACCTGGAGGGCAACACGGTGCTCTGCCCGGAGTGCGGGACCCTGTTCCACCGCTGGCAGCACCTGCGGGCCTGGACGGCCGCGCCCCTGCGGGAATGGCTGGAGCGTAGCGGCTTCACGCCGCTGCAGCTGCGGGCCTGCAAGTTCCGCTCGGCCCGGGAGGAGTACTCCAGCCGGGTCAAGGCCGCGCTGCGAGCCCTGTTGGGGCGCCGGGCGGAACCCTACCGCCCCAGCCTGCTGGCCATTGCCCGCAAGCCGCTCTGAACCGCCCCCACAGCCTGACTCAGTCCTGACCGAAGAACTCGGCAATGGCGGCCGAGACCCGGTCCACGTCCTCGGTGGTCATCTCGAAGTAGAGCGGCAGACGCAGCAGACAGTCGCTGACCCGATCCGTGACCTGCATGTCGCCGTGCACGCGGCCGTAGCGCTGCCCCGCGGGTGAGGAGTGCAAGGGAATGTAGTGGAACACGGCGTGGATGTTGTGCTCCCGCAGGTGGGTGATCAGGGCCTGGCGCACTTCCAACGACTTCAGAATGATGTAGAAGAGGTGGCCGTTGCTGTTGCACAGGGGCTGGGCCGTGGGCAGCCGCAGCAGCCCCTGTTCGGCCAGGGGGCCGAGCCGCTCCAGGTAGCGCTGGGAAGTCCGGCAGCGGGCCGCGTTGATCTGCTCGCACTGCTCGAGCTGGGCGTAGAGAAAGGCGGCGGTGAGCTCGCTGGGCAGGTGTGAGGCGCCGATGTCCACCCAGGTGTACTTGTCCACCTCGCCGCGGAAGAACTTGCTGCGGTTGGTGCCTTTTTCGCGAATGATCTCGGCCCGCTCGACGAGGCTCTCGTCGTTGATCAGCAGGGCCCCGCCCTCGCCGCTGATGATGTTCTTGGTCTCGTGGAAGGAGAGGCAGCCCAACTGCCCGATGCTGCCGAGATTGCGCCCCTTGTAGGTGGAGAGCAGGGCCTGGGCCGCGTCTTCCACCACCATGAGCCCGCGCTCCCGGGCCAGGGCCATGATGCTGTCCATGTCGCAGGCCAGCCCGGCGTAGTGCACGGGCACGATGGCCTTGGTCCTGGGCGTCACGGCCTGGGCCAGGACGCGCTCGTCCATGTTCAGAGTGTCGGGGCGGATGTCCACGAACACCGGCACCCCACCGCGCAGGGCAAAGGCATTGGCCGTGGAGACGAAGGTGAAGGACGGCATGATCACCTCGTCGCCGGGCTGGATGTCGCAGAGGATGGCGGCCATTTCCAGGGCGCTGGTGCAGGACTGGGTCAGCAGGGCCTTTTTACAGCCCAGAGCGTTCTCCAGCCAGGCGTGGCACCTCTTGGTGAACAGACCGTCCCCGGCCAGCCGGGCCTCCACCATCACGGCCTGGGCCATGTAGGACAACTCCTTGCCCACGATGAAGGGTTTGTTGAACGGAATGAAGTTCTTGTCCAGCATGGGGTTCCGTCTCCTGTGCGGGGGGCAGCGGCCAAGCCGCGAATAAACGTCCGTGTTCCGGCGTGTATTGCCTTGATTCGCCGGTGGACGCAAGGGGCGTCCCAGCCCAGCCGACGCCAGGCACGGACCGACGAATCGAGATTGCGGTTTTTTTCCCCCGAGCCATAAAGTCTGGGGCTACAGAGGCCGATATGTCTCCATGAAAAGGGAAGAAAGCAGCCAAGGAGGCAGCCATGAACGACCTGGAACTGCAATCGAGCCTGAGCGGCCTGACCAACGCCTTCGCGGCCCAACGAAACGCCACGGACCTGATCCACAAGAGCCTGGGCGTGGATGCCGGGGCCCGGCCGGTGCCGCAACAGAGCGACCAGCCCGACAACACCCTGCTGGCCAAGGCCGTCACCGGGGTGGGGGGCAAGCTGAA
>CAZNSV010000258.1:0-5552 GCA_964575775.1 uncultured Desulfovibrionaceae bacterium | reverse complement strand
CATTGTTGCAATGCTGAGCCTTGCTTCAAGGCGAAAATGCACTAGCAGCTGTCCAGCCTTGTCTTCTCGGGCCGCTTCCGCCGACCACGCGGGGGCGGCCCTTTCCTTTCAAGCGGGCACCAGGCAACCGCAAGAACACATTGGCACACCTGTTGCTTACCACACTTCAAGTACCCAGACCCTTCGCGAACATCTTGAAAACGCAATAGTCGAACCTCAAGCCCAGGCAGGCCAGACACCATGAACATCACCGAAATCTACGCCGCCTTCGCGGCCCTGCGCAACGCCTTCCTTTACTCCATGCAGCAGACCTACACCGACATCGACCGCTCCCACGTGGAGCACGCCCTGTACGGCAGCATCAAGTTCAGCGACGCCTACACCCTCTACCGGCTCCTGGACAAGACGCGCCCCAAACGGATGCTCGAGGTGGGCAGCTTTCTCGGCTTCTCCACCCGCTGGCTGCTGGAGGCCAGCCGGGACCTGGGCTCGCAACTCACAGCCGTGGATCCCAACATCCGGCACAGGGTCTTCGACAACCCGCGCGGCAATGTGGAGCGCTTCAACCATGCCGACCTGGGCACGCGCCTGGAAATCGTCACCGCCTTTTTCGGCAAGTACGGCGCGTCCGTGCGTTTTCATTACAAGGAAGAGTTGCAGCAGGATCAGGACTTCGAGGCCAAGCTCCTGGCCGAGCGCCCCATCCTTGACGGCAGTTGGGGACGCCGCTTCGACTTCATCTTCATCGACGGCGACCACTCCTACGAGAGCGCCTACGACAATTTCTGCATCGCCCGGCAACTCCTGGAGCCCGGCGGGACCATCGCCTTCCACGACGTGGTGACCTGGAAGGGCGTGCGCCAAGCCTTTGACGAGCTCAAGGAGCGCTTTGCCGATGAAGGCGATTTCGAGATCCTGAACGCCCAGAAGATCTACGAGCACCCGGCCCTGGCCGAGGAGCAGGTGGCCCTGCGCAACACCGACGGCATCGCCACCTTCGTGCACCGGGCCTGAGCAGCACGGCTACGACAGGTACCCCAGGGGTCAGGTGTTGAGGCTCAGGTCGTCCAGGGCCCGTAGTTCTTCGCGTCGTTCCACCCATTTATAGAAGAACTTCACGTCGTTGCCCATGACGCTGCCCTGGCTGGCCAGGCTCAGCTTGCTGCGCAGGGAGGTGCCGGAATTCTGGCGGTGCACGCAGGTCACGGTGCCGCAGTACCAGACCTTCCACCCCGCCAGGCAGAGCTGCAGGTCGTGGTCCGTGTCGTCGATCTGGGACGGGGAGTAGCGGATGTCGAACCAGGGGGCGTCCGCCAGGGACGCCGTGCGCAAGAGGTGCTGGCAGCCCATGACCACCCGGGTTTCGCGCACCACGTCGTAGAGGCCCGTATCGAACTGCACGTGGGGCGTGGGCAGGCTCACACGCACCGTCTCGGTGTCGCTCACCGCCACGTAGCGGTACAGGTACTGCAACATCCGGAACTCGCCGGGAAAAACCACCTTGCAACCCACGTTGCCGATGCGCGGGTCCCGCTCCGCCACCGTGAGCATGTGGGCCAGCCAGTCCGGCTGCAGCAGGATGTCGTCGTCCAGGAACGCGACGTACTCGCATTCCCGCGTGCTCGGCAGGCTGAGCAGCCAGTTGCGTGCCGCGGGCGCGCCCACGTTCACGGGCAACTCCACGATCTCCAGCTCGTTGCGCGGGAACAGCCCCTTGGCCCGCTCCACCACGTCCCGGCTGTGGTCGGTGCAGCCGTTGAGCAGCACCGTGATCCGGGCCGGGCCAAGGCTGCACTGGGCCAGGCTCTCCAGGGTCTCGCCCAGCAGCTCGGCCTTGTTCCAGCTGTACAGGTAGATGCAGACCCGCTTGCGTTCCACCAGGCCCGCGTCCGGCACAAAGGGGGTGCGCAGTTCCGCGAGCCGCAAGGCATAGGGGCGCTGCAGCGGGTCCAACTCCAGGGCCCTTGCGTAGAGGGCCATGGCCTGCTCCCTGTCGCCCCCCCTGCGGTACAGCTCCGCCGCCCGGCTCAGGGTGAAGGGATCCTCCGCCCGCCCCCCCAGGGCTTCCCAGAGCGGCCAGGCATTGGCGTCGTCACCCAGAGTGGCGTAATGGTTGAACAATCGCTTCTGCCACAAGGGGCGCAGCACCTTGGGACAGTTGAAGGACTCCAGGGCCGCGTCGGGGCGCTGGGCATCGAACAGGCTCACGGCCAGGAGCAGATCCGCGTAGCGCACGGCCATGGGGTGCCGGGCCAGCACGGTGCGGCAGGCCCGGCGCACCTCGTCGGCCTGGTCGTTGAGCCGGGCCCGCTGCAGCTCCCGGAAGATCTCCGGCTCCACGTGGGTGGCCTCCAGCACCTTGATCACCGGTTCCGCGCCGGGCGTGATGCCGGAGTTCAGGCCGATGCGCAGGATGTCCGGGTCCAGGTTGGCCAGATGCACCGCCGCCTTGATGGCCTGCTCCAGCAGGCTCCGGGTGAGGGGCGTATGCCCCCCTGGGGGCGCTTCCAGCACCCGACTGATGAAGGGCAGGACGTGCAGCAGATCCATCTGAAAATTGCTCAGCTGGTTGCGATACTGTCGGCAGACTTCCTCCAGGGAAGCGGCGCCGAACTGGGCGCTGGCGCCCCTGACCGGGCCGGGATGTGCTGCTGCCATGCGGGCCTCCTCCATGTTCGGCGCGCAATACGCCGGTCCTGAGTGCAACAAGCGAAAACAATTTAAGATTTTCTGCCCTTCACCCTATCAGGCGTGCTGACCGCAAGCAAGAGCCCCGTTTTCCTGCCCGGGCACTACCCGACACGGGAACCCCTTGCCGGACCGGCCCGAACCACTTGCGATATGGGCATGCCTTTTGCTAACAAACTGTCGATGATACTGACGTCGGCTCTTCTGGCTGGCAACGCTTCACGGTGAGCGAAAATCTGAAAGGAAGGATGCATGGAGAACATGCAGGATTTGATGCAACGCTTTGCCGTGCTGGGCAAGAACGTGCCCAAGCGGCCGGACCGCGTGATCTTTCTTGGCCGCAGAAGCGGGCGGCTCCTGGACAACGTGAAGTACGCCTTTCTGCATTGCGCGCGCAACCTGCCCGATCTGGACACCCACTTCCTGACCTTCAACCGGGATGAATACGTCCAGCTGCAAACGCGCGGCCTGCCTGTCCTGCACTTCGGCAGCGGCGAGAGCGTCGAGTTCCTGGCCAGCGCCGGGCTGGTGGTCTGCGACGACCTGCTCTGGAAGACCGATACTCCGCTCTATCCGCTCCTGCTGGGGGCCAGCAAGCTCCAGCTCTGGCACGGCATCCCGCTCAAGGCCATCGGCTTTCCCGAAATCGCCTCGGCCGTGAACATGACGGAGGAGAAGGCCGAGCGGCTGCGCTTCGGGTATTCCGGCTACGACGCCGTGCTCTCCACCTCGCCCTTCTGCACCCGCCACGCCTTTGCCAAGGCCTTTCAGGCCGACGAGTTCCCCGAGCTGGGCTACCCCCGCAACGACGTCCTGCTGCGCGAGCCCACGGCCGACGACCTGCTCAACGCGGACACCGCGCTCTACGGCGAACTGAGAGCCTTTCGCAAACGCGGGGGCAAGACCATCTTCTACATGCCCACCTTCCGCGACCAGGCCGCGCACGATCCCCTGGTCAGCGGCGCCGTGGACCTGCAGGGGCTGGCCGGGTTGGTCCATGCCGCGGGCGCCCTCCTGGTGCTCAAGCTGCACCCCTACGTGGACATCCGGCTGGAGAACCTGCCCCCTGGCATCCGCGTGGCGGAAAGCCAGAGCGACATCTACCCGCTCATGTCCCAGTGCGACCTGCTGCTCACGGACTACTCCTCCATCTACTTCGATTTCCTGCTCCTGGATCGCCCCCTGCTCTTCAACCCCTACGACCTGGAGCGCTACAAGGCCACCAACCGGACCCTGCTCTTCGACTACGAACGCATGACGCCCGGGGCCAAGGCCCTGACGGGGGCACAGTTGAGGGCCATGCTCCTGGCGGCCCTGGATGGCGCGGACCCCCACGCCGAGGCGCGGCGGGCCCTGCGCGACACCGTATTCACCCACTGCGACGGCAACAGCGCGGCCCGACTGGGCGAGTACATCCGCACACGTTTTGTCGCGAGACGAAAAGCCGCACCGTAAACCACGGTGCGCCGACATCGAGCGCATTTTCGCCTTGAAACAAGGCTCCTTCCTGAAACAATTGATAATTGTTTCAGGAAAATGCATAAGAGCATGTAAACCTTTTCAAGGTTAACATGCTCTAAAACACTGACCAGGGAGGCGGAACCATGATCGCGGTGATTCTGGCAGCAGGCGTGGGCAGCCGTTTGGGGCGCCCCTTTCCCAAGGCCCTGTCCAAGCTGCCCACGGGCGAACGCATTCTCGGACGCCAGATCCGCCTCCTGCGCGAGGCCGGCATCCGGCAGATCGTGGTGGTGGTGGGCTTCAAGATGACCCTCATCATGGAGGAGTACCCCCAGGTCTACTACCGCTACAACCCCTTCTACTACATCACCAACACCTCCAAGAGCCTCCTCTGCGGCCTGGCGGACCTGGACGACGACGTGGTCTGGCTCAACGGCGACGTGGTCTTCGACCCCGCCGTGATCCAGGCCGTGGTGGAGCAGCCGGGCAACTGGATCTGCGTGGACAAGAAGCGCGTGGGCGAGGAAGAGGTGAAGTACGCCATCCACCCGGACGGCCGGATCAAGGAGCTCTCCAAGATCGTGGCCCAGCCCCTGGGCGAGGCCGTGGGCATCAACGCCGTGGCCCGCGAGACCCTGCCCGCCTTCCGTGAGGCCCTGGAGCGCTGCAACGACCTGGACTACTTCGAGATGGGCGTGGAGCTGCTGGTGGACCAGGGCGTGCCCTTCCGCCCCCTGGATATTTCCCGGCACCGCTGCATCGAGGTGGATTTCGACGAGGACTGGAAAGCGGCCCAGACCATGTTCACCCCGGAGCGGGAGGCCCATGGTTGAGGCCCGCCTTACGGCCCACCGGGGGCGGCTACAGGGCCAGCTCGGCCCATTCCAGCCTGGGCAGGCCGCCGGGGTCGCAGACATAGTAGCAGGCAGCCAGGGTCTGGCCGTCCGGGCTCTGCAGCAGGTCGCCGTAGCCGCCGTGATAGCGCCCCCCGAAATAGGTGCGCAGTTGCAGGGGGCGGCCCCAGGTCTGCCCCTGGTCCTCGGAAAGGGCCACGGACACGGCGCAGCAGCCCTCGGGGTCGGCGGCCAGGGGAAAGTGCCGGAAGAGCACGGCCAGGCGTCCGTCCCTGAGCCGCAGCACCGTGGGCGCCTCGCCCAGCAGGCCGCAGGGCCGTGGCGGGCTCCAGCTCGCGCCGTCGTCCTCGGACCAGGCCGCGTGCAGCCCGGTGTAACAGGGCTGCTGGCGGATCATGGCCAGGAGGCGCCCGTCCTCCAGGCGCGCCAGGGAGGTCTCGTTGAAGGTGTAGCTCCCGTCCCCCGCCCGGGTTTCCTCATCGGGCAGACTGGGCTCCCGCCCCATGGGGCGCAAACGCCCCTGTTGGATCACGCCCCGCAGTTCCGCCG
>CAZNSV010000257.1:0-5555 GCA_964575775.1 uncultured Desulfovibrionaceae bacterium | reverse complement strand
GGTGTTCTTCACCTTTCTCCAGGGGCTGGGCGGCGTGACCGAGGGACGGGACGCCTGGCGCTTCTTCAGCAGCCCCAACGACCAGATCAGGACCTTGTTGCGCACGGCCCGCAGGGAATTCGGCATCAGCACCGTGGGCGTGCTCTACCCGGACGAACCCTTCGGCAAGCGCATCGCCCAGCTGTTCCTGGACGACTCCCGGAACGAGGGCGTGAACGTGGCGGCCATGCAGGCCTATCCGCCCGAAGACCCCCTGCGCTGGAGCGAGATCGTGGCGGAGTTCCTTTACGCCCAACCCGGCGCCCAGGAGATGCAGGCCGTGTTTCTGCCGGACGTCTGGTCCAAGGTGGAGATGCTGGTGCCGCACCTGCTCTATCACCAGCGCGAGGATCTGCTGATTTTGGGCTCCACCCTTTGGGGGCAGACCCTGGCCGAGACCCCCAACGTGGACCTGCACGCCTTCCGGCTGGCCGTGTTCCCGGGTGTCTGGTGGGAGCAGACTGGCAGCCCCCCTGCCGAGGATCTGCGGCGGCTCTGCGCAGGGGGCGAGTCCCCCGGCTTGTGGGAGGCCCTGGGCTTCGACTTTGTGCGTTTTGTCTCCGGATTGGGCCCCTTGCCCGCGCCCCGGGATGCCGGTCAGGTGAACCGGGCCGTGCAGCGGGCCCAGGGCATGCACTGGAGCATGGCCCCCATTGCCTGGGACCTCCTGGGTGTGGCGCGTCAGGACATGTTCCTCTTCACCCCGGCCCAGAAGGGCAGCCGCCCGGCCGACCTGCAGCAGCTGCGCGCACGCATCCAGGCGGTGAAGTCGCGGTTGCGTCCCTGATCCTTATTCTGGAGGGGCGGTGGACACTGCCGCCCCTGCCATACCCGACCCAAACAACGAGGGGGAGCACCGTTCTGGTACTCCCCCTCGGATTGTTGTCAGGGACCGTGCGCCGTCAGGGCCTCAGTGAATCAGGCCCGAAGCGGCGAGGATGTCGCGCAGGGCGGATTCGTTCTGGGGCAGCAAGGGCACCAGGGGCAACCGCAGTTCGGGCTTCATGCGCCCCATGAGGGCCAAGGCGGTCTTCACGGGCACGGGGTTGGTCTCGATGAACATGCCGCGGTTGAGGGGCGAGAGCTTGTAGTGCAGGTCCTTGGCCTTGGCCAGGTCACCGGCGAAATAGGCCTTGCAAAGCTCGGCCATGGCCTTGGGCATGATGTTGGAGACCACGGAGATGACGCCGATGCCGCCCACGGCCAGCAGCGGCAGGACCGTGAAATCGTCTCCGGAGAGCACCTGGAAGCCCGGGCCGCAGTACTCGATGATCTCCGAGACCTGGCGCAGGTCGGCGGAGGCCTCCTTCACGGCCACCACTTCCGGGATTTCGCGGGCGATGCGTTCCAGGGTCTTGGGCAGGAGGTTCACGCTGGTCCGGCCCGGAACGTTGTAGACGATCATGGGCATGGGCGCGGCCTTGGCAATGGCGCGATAGTGCTCCACCAGCCCATTCTGGGAAGGCTTGTTGTAGTAGGGGGTCACCTGCAGGCTGGCGTCGGCCCCGACTTCCTTGGCGAATTGGGTCAGCTCGATGGCCTCGCGGGTGTCGTTACCCCCGGTTCCGGCGACGACGGGCACGCGTTTCTTCACCTGGTCGATGCAGATGCGGATGACGTCCTTGTGCTCCTCGTGGGACAGGGTGGCGGACTCACCCGTGGTGCCCACGGCCACAACGCCGTCGATACCCTGCTCGATCTGCCACTCGATGAACTGCCGGTAGGCTTCTTCGTCCACCCGGCCGTTGTTGAACGGGGTGACCAGGGCTGTGAACGCGCCTCTGAATTCCATCGCCGCCCTCCTTGCAAGTTGCGCGCAGCCGCGCATGGATTATGGTGCCAGGCCCCTCCGGACGCCGGAGCGCCGGTGTGGTCCTTGATTGCTTCGCTGCCTGTGGAGGCCTGCGGGGCGGGTCTCAGACCCCGCTCAAGCCCAGGGCCACGGGATCGAACTGCCCCGTATAGACCTTCACGGCCTTGCCCGTGAGCCGGACCCCGTCAGGGGCGATGTCGATGCTCAGGACTTCGCCCCCACTGGTAGTGACATCTCCATGGGGGCCGGTCAAGCCCAGTTTGTGCGCCAGATAGACCGTGGCCACGGCTCCGGTGCCGCAGGCGTGGGTCTCGCCCTCCACACCACGTTCGTAGGTGCGCAGAAGCAAGGTTCCCGGGTCCACCACCTGGGCCAGGTTGGCGTTGGTCCCTTTTGGGGCGAAGTGCTCGTGATGCCGCAGGGCCGGACCAAAGCGCATGATGTCCTCGGCCTGCACGTCGGGCACGAAGACCACGGCATGGGGCACGCCGGTGTTCACGAACTGCACCGTGCGCGCTTGCCCGGCCACGTCCAGGTCCAGGTTCAGGCGCAGGTCCACGGGATCAGTGAGCCGGACCTTGACCAGGTCCGGGCCCAGCACCTCGGCCTCGATGAGCCCGGCATCGGTGAGAAAGGCATGCCGGGTCGGCGCCAGGCCCAGCTCCACGGCCAGCCGGGCGGCGCAACGCGAAGCATTGCCGCACATCTCGGCCCGGGAGCCGTCGGCATTGAAGAAGTGCCAGCGAAAGGCGGCCCGGGGCTCCTGGGGAACCGGCGCCTCCAGGAAGATGAAACCGTCCGCGCCGATGCCGAAACCGCGCGGACACAGGGCCTTGGCCCAGGAGACCATGTGCTCCACGGGCAGGGCGAGCTCGCGGTTGTCCACCAGTACGAAGTCGTTGCCGCAGCCGTGCATCTTATGGAACGTCACCAGGGAAGTGTTTGTCATATCGCAGAATTGGGTTGTACGTTGCACCGAAGCCGAGAGGGGTCATTTGCCCTGGAACAGGGCCTTGACCGTGGGATCGTCGGGGTAGCTGACACCGAGTTCAACGAAGGTCTCGTTGATGGTCCCGGGTTTGCTCCAGGCTGCCTGACCGCGCTGGGCGGGCAGTTTGCCGATGTCGATGAGGAGCTGATACTGCCCCTTGGCCAGGGTGCGGACCCAGAAGGTCTTGCCTCCGGCCTCGGTCCGGCCGTGCATGCCTGACCCGGCGCCGGAGCCCAGGAGCAGATCCAGCACCGGTTCGGCCTGCTGGAAGAAGTATTCCTCCCGGGTGCGCCCCCAGGAGCTGATGCCCACGATGATGTCCGCCTGTCCTTCCAGGCTGCGCGCCGCGGCCACGATCTTGGCCACGTCGCCGGGGCCGGGCTCGAAGAAGAGCGGGGGATCGGGGAAGACCACCACGCCCACGCGCACGCCCTGGACTTCCAGGACCTCGGCCAGGGGGTCCGGCCCCATGGTCTTGAACAAGCCGGGCAGTTCGGGGCGGCCATGGGCCTTGAGCCAGGCCTCCTCCGCCGGAGTGATGTACACGCGGCGGTAGTCGAGCATTTCATAGGCCTGGATGAAATCCGGGGCAAAGACCAGGGAAGGTGGCACTTCGAACTCGTTCTGGGGCAGGATTTCGTGCGGTCCGGCCAGGACCAGGAGCGGGACATCCGCCGGGTTCTTGGTGCGCAGGCTCTGCAGGTAGGTGGCTCGCCTGGGCAGACCGCCCAGAGTGCGGCCACCTCAGGTGGGGCAGGGTTCATAGTTGCCCTTGGAGTCGGCGGTATAGACCAGACGCAGGGCCACTTGACCCGTAGTCACCGCCGGAGCGTCCTGCCCGGTACTTTCCTGGGGCAGGCTCGCGCAGCAGACCAGAGAGACCAACAGGAGCAAATACAGGCCGCTGCGCCGCAGAAATCGACTACTCATTGAGAAATTCCTTGAGCTCCTTGCCGGTACGGAAGAAGGGCAGGCGCTTGGGTTGGACCTCGACCAGGTCGCCGGACTTGGGGTTGCGGCCGGTATAGCCCCCGTAGTCCTTCATCTTGAAACTGCCAAAGCCTCGGATTTCAACGCGATCTCCCTTGGCCAGAGCTTCCTTGATGGAATCGATGAAGGTATTGACCACCAGGGTCGCTTCCTCCAAGGAAATATTGCTCTCCTCAGCCAGGGTGGTGATCAACTCGCTTTTGTTCATGTCACATCCCCTTGTGCAGTAACGTCGCGTAACAGGAATTAGGTGCGTGAGGGCCCGCTACGTATACTTCTGATATCCATGTCAAAAAGCGTTACTTTTCGTCAAGGGCTTTTCTCATTTATGCGCAAAAAATTTCAGCTGCCTCGCTGGAAAGAATCGAAGGGGTGCTGGGCCTGCTCCAGTTGCAGGATGGGCTCCTGCTCGATACGCGGCAGGAGATCCTTGCGCAGTCGCTGTAACTTCAAGGCAATATTGAAGATATCCTGGGCGGCCTTGGACTGGGGCGCCAGCTGCATGAGGGGCTTCTGGCGGCGCACCGCCTCCACCAGCATCTTGTCCGTGAGAATGCCCCCAAGAGAGTTCAAGTCGAGGTTCAGGAATTTTTTGCAGGCCGCGGCCAGGCGCTCGAAGGTCTGTTGCTCTTCCTGCCGGGATTCCGCCATGTTCACGATCACATGGAAGTCGCGCACGTTGTGCTGGGTGCTGAGCACCTTCATCAGGGCGTAGCCGTCGGTGAGGGAGGTGGGTTCGGGCGTGACCACCAGAATCCGCACGTGGCTCATGGTGGCGAAGGACAGGACCGTGGGGTTGATGCCCGCGCCCAGGTCCAGGAACAGGTAGTCGTAGTCCCGGAACAGGGGGGCCAGCCGCATGAACATGCTGTTGCGCAGCTCCTCGTCCATGTCGATGAGTTCCGGCACCCCCGAGGCGGCGGGGAGGAAGTCGAAGCCCCCCTTGGCCAGCGGCACCACCACCTCACGGGGGTCGATGTCCGTGTCCATGAGATCCTGCAGGTTCTTATCGGGGGCGAGGCCCAGCAGGACGTCCAGATTGGCCAGCCCCAGGTCGCAGTCCATGAGCAGCAGGGAGAAGTTACCCTTGTAGAGGCAATAGGCCAGGTTCAGGGCGATGTTGGTCTTGCCCACGCCCCCTTTGCCGCTCATGACGCAAACGCTCAAGGTCTTGTTGATCTTCATGGCAATGCCTGCGGGTTATTTGCTTCCTGAGAACAGGAATTGTTTCTCTTCGGCGCGCACCATGGTGGTCTTGGGCAGTTCCAGCTCGCTGGGCGCGCGTTGCACGACAACGGTATTCTTGCCTCTGTCTTTGGCCTCGTAGAGGGCCTTGTCCGCCAGGGCCATGAGTTCGGAAGCCTTGATGCGCACCCTGGCCCTGGTCACGGCCACCCCGGCGGAGAAAGTCACCTTGAGGGGCAGGTCCCGGCCGGTACAGCTGATGGGCTTATCACGGAACACTTGCAGGATGCGCTCCACCATTTCCTTGGCCTTGCCGGTGCCCAGCCCGGGCAGGATCAGGGCGAACTCCTCGCCGCCGAGCCGCGCGGCCAGGTCGTAAGTGCGCTTGTTCCTGACCAGGACGTCGGCCAGGGCCACCAGCACCTCGTCCCCACAGGGGTGGCCGTGGGAGTCGTTGATGGCCTTGAAGTTGTCCAGGTCCAGGATGGCCAGGCTCAGGTAGCTGCCCTGGCGTTCGGCGCGCTGCAGCTCCAGCTT
>CAZNSV010000256.1:0-5557 GCA_964575775.1 uncultured Desulfovibrionaceae bacterium | reverse complement strand
GAACTCCTGGCCCGTCGCTGACCCCGGCGACCTCGTTCCGCCCCCCGTGCCTTACGGAGGAACACATCATGCCGCGTCCGCTCCTCTGCCTGCTCCTGGTCTTGAGCCTCACCGCCCTTGGGCTCCCCGTGGCGGCGCAGGAGCGAATCCAACCCCTGCCGCCCCACGGCGCAATCCACTGGGGGGAGCTGCGCATCACGGCCAAGGGGCTGGGTTTTGCCCCGGACGGCACGGCAGACTCCATCCAGGCCCGGCGCCTGGCCGAACGCGCCGCTGTGCTGGATGCCCGCCGCAACCTGGTGGAAGTGCTGGCCACGGTGCGGGTGGATGCCCACACCGTGGTGCGCGACCTCATGGTGCAAAGCGACAGCGCCGCCAACCGCATCACCGGCGTGCTCGGCCCCACCCGGCAGGATGCGCTGCGGGTCCTGCCGGACGGCGGGGTGGAGGTGCAACTGTCCGCCCCCTTGCAAGGGGGCCTGCTCGACGCCCTGCGCCAACTCGCCCCCCCTGGCGATCCGGCCCCGGCCTGGGAGTATCGCGGCGCCGCGACACCGGACCTCGCGCCGCAGTACAGCGGCCTGGTGGTGGACGCCCGGGGGCTGGACCTGGTGCCCAGCCTGCGCCCCGGCCTCTATAGCGAGGGGCGCCTGCTGTACCCCCTGGCGGAAACTCCGGAGGAGACCTTGGCCACCCAAGGCGTTGCCGCCTACTATCCGACTCCCGAGGCCGCCGTGCTGAGCGGACGGGTGGGCGCCGCGCCCCTCATCGTGCGGGCGCAGGGCCTGCTGCCCTCCCGGGCGGACAGCCTCCTGCTCGCCCCCGAAAGCGTGGCGGCCCTGGAGCCTCTGGCCAAAGGGGCGGGAGCGCCGTTGTTGCGCTGCGCCGTGGCCATCGTGTACTGAGCGAGGACGCGCACCCGCTCCCTCAACACGACAACCGAACATGACAGGAAAAAAACCCTTCAGCTCCCCGGAACGGGCCTACCGCTCGGGTTGCCGGGCCCAGAGCGGCGAACGGGCCTTCCAGGTGGTGCTCGAGCAGAGCGACCTCTGGATCGTGGCGGACAGCGACCTCTCGGCCCAGGCCCTGCAGAGTCTGCACCGGGCGCGGGGGCAGGTGGCCGCGCAGATCGCCCTGCAACCGGAATTCGCAACGAGTTTTGCGCCCCTCGCGGTACAGGCCAATGCCTCGCCCATCGTGCGAGACATGGCTCTGGCCGGAGCCCGCTGTGAGGTGGGGCCCATGGCCGCGGTGGCGGGCGCCGTGGCCGAGGCCGTGGCCTGGGACCTGGCGGGCCTGAGCCGGGAGCTCTTGGTGGAAAACGGCGGGGACTGCTTCCTGATCTCCAGCCGGGAGCGCGTGGTGGGGCTCTTGAGCGATCCGGAACAAGGTTTCAGTCTGGGCCTGCGCTTCCAGCCGGAACAGTTCCCCCTGGCGCTGTGCAGTTCCTCGGCCCACATCGGCCACTCCGTCAGCCTGGGGCAGGGCGAGCTGGTGGCGGTGCTCAGCCCCAACGGGGCGTTTGCCGATGCCGCAGCCACCGCCCTGTGCAATCTGCTGCGGGATGCGACGGACCTGGACCCCCTGCTGGCCCTGGCGCGGCAGTGGTCGATGCCGGAACCGGGATTTCCGGCCGGTCATGTGCTGCGCGGCGTGTTCGCGCAATGCAAGGGGCGTATCGCGGCCTGGGGCGAGCTGGAACTGACCCCCCTCTGAAGCGTTCGCCCCTTGAGTTGGGGCTACGACCGGTGATGTTCAGGTGTGGAGTCCTCACCATAAGGGCCCACCCTGGGTAGAAGCGACCGACAAATCCCCACAAAACAGTACCGAAATACTGAAAAATCACCAGGGGATGCGGTGCGCACGGTGCCGTAATGGTCCGCTGGGGACCTGACCTAAGCGAATTATTCACAAGCTCATTCTTCGTGAATTGTTTCACCTTGACATGAATCAATTCTCGTGCGTAGAAAGGCCTTCGTGACGGAGTGGGCAACACCTTACATTTCAATTCAAAATGAGGCGGATAGGGACATGGAGGAAAAGAACGGCATGGTCTCTCACGACCAGGAAAAGGGTAAATGCTCATGTTCAGTGGCGCCCTTTTTCTTTGGCGTCGTCGCGGCCTTGGTAGTCGGGTGGTGGCTTTTCCCGAAGGCGTTGTTCAGCGAGCAGCAGCAGCCCCTCAGGTTCAGTCACGTGACCCACGTAGAAGACGCGGGCATGGAGTGCAGCTCGTGCCACTTTTTCAATGAAGACGGCAGCTTCAATGGACTGCCCAGCACGGAAGACTGCGCCTCGTGCCATTCCAGTGTCATCGGCGAAGACCCTGACGAAGTGAAGTTCGTGAAGGAGTATGTGGAGACAGGCAAGGAAGTGCCCTGGCTGGTCTATCAGATGCAGCCCGACAACGTCTTCTTCAGCCATGCCGCACACTCCATGGACAACTGCGGTACCTGCCACGGCGATTGGGACGAAGTACGCCTTTGCAACAGCTGTCACCCCAACGTGGCCGAGATGGATACGCCCCCGGCGTATTTCGAGAATCGCCTGACCAAGTACAGCAAGGACACCATGAAGATGTGGGCCTGTGAGCATTGCCACGCCTTGGAAGATCACAGGATGAACACCAACGCCAGCAACGCCTGCTTCGTGTGCCACAAATAAGCGAGGGTGGAACGATGGGACTTGATAGAAGAGGTTTCATACAATTCTTGGCAGGTGGCGCACTGGGCACGTTGTTCACGCCCATCCCCTGGAAACTGACTGACGATCTGTCCATCTGGACGCAGAACTGGCCCTGGGTTGCCCGCAACCCGCGCGGCAAGTCCGAATACGTCAAGACCGTCAGCAAGCTGTGCCCCACCAATTGCGCGCTGACCGTGCGCACCGTGAACGGTTACCCCATCCGGGCCACGGGCGATTCCGAAAATCCGCTTTCCGGCGGCGGGGTGTCCTCCCTGGCGGCTGCGGAAGTCCAGCTGCTGTTCAGCCCCGCACGGCTCAAACGCCCCTTGCTGAAATCCTCGGACGGCGCGTTCAAGGCCATCTCCTGGGACGAGGCCATGGCGGTGCTGGAAGAGAAACTTGGCTCCATCAAGGGTGTGCAGAACAAGCTGGCGGTGATCTCCGGCGACCAGAACGGGACCATCAACGAAGTCCTGTCCGGTTTCTGCACCCTGGCCGGTTCCGACGCGTTCTTCCAGATGCCCTCCGAGTCGCAGAACGCCGCCCGGGTCTGGCAGGGGCTGCTCGGCCTCAACGGCCGCATGGGCTACGATCTGGACAACAGCGACTACGTGCTGGCCATCGGCGCGGACATCCTGGAGTCTTGGGGTCCGGCCATCAACAACCGTCGGGCCTACGGCGATAGCCGCCCCCACGGCGAGGCCCCCAAGAACAAGTACGTTTACGCCGGTCCGGTGCAGAACAACACCGCCGCCGGTGCCGACGAATGGGTGCCCCTCAAGCCCGGCACCGAGGCCGTGCTGGCCGCGGCCCTGGCCAACCTGCTGATCCAGAAGGGGCGCAGCATCGACAGCCCCGACTTCGGCGAATTCAAGGCCGCCGTGGCCGCCTTCGACGCCGCCAAGGCCGCCCAGATCACCGGAGTGCCCGAAGCCCGCATCAAGGAGTTGGCCGAGGCCCTGTCCAAGGCCGGCAAGCCGGTGGTGATCGTGGACTCCTACTTCAACCAGGGCGGCGGCGCAGCCCCGATCCTGGCGGGCATCGGCCTGAACCTGCTGGCCAACGGCCTGAACCGGCCCGGCGGCATGGTCTGCCTGCCCGAGATTCCCCCGGTGGTGCAGGCGGCCCAGCATGGTCCCGCCATCAACGGCAAGGACCTCGTGAGCTATCTCCTGGGGCTGGAGACCAAGCCCAAGCCCGAGATGCTCGTGATCTACGAGGCCAACCCCGTCTACGCCCTGCCCCAGGCCCAGGTGCTGGCCAAGACCCTGACGGAGATTCCCTTCAAGGTCAGCTTCACCAACTTCCTGGACGAAACGGCCATGGTCTGCGACCTGGTTCTGCCCACCCCCATGGGGCTGGAGCGCTACGACGACGTGGCCACTCCCTTCGGCATGGGCATGTCCGTGTACTGCGCGGTGCATCCGGTGCTCGACCCCGTGTACGAAGCGCCCCACGCCGGCGACCTGGTACTGCAACTGGCCGCCCGTCTGGGCATGGACCTGGGCTTCAAGAACTTCAAGGCCGTGCTGGACGCCAAGGCGGAAGTCATCGGCGAGAAGTTCGACGACCTGCGCGGCAAGTACGCCCAGGCCCCCAACCTGGAAGACCCGGGCACCCCGGCCCTGGCTCCGGCCATGCTCCAGAAGGCGCTGGCCGCCGTGGCCGCCCAGGATGCCGGTCTGACCCTGGCGCCCATCGAACGGCTGAACTTCGGCACGGCCCAGACCGCCACGCCGCCCTTGAATCTCAAGACGCTGCGCAACACGGAGCTCCTGGGCGACAAGAGCTTCGTGCACCTCAACGGCGCCACGGCCTCCAAGCTGGGGCTGCGCGAGGGCGACCTGGTGCAGGTCTCCAGCGCCACCGGTCAGGGCAGCGCGCTGGTGCACATCTTCGAGGGCGTGATGCAGGACGTCGCGGCGGCACCCATGGGTCTCGGTCATACCGCCTTCGATGAATTCACCCGGGGCAAGGGTACCAACACGGCAGAGTTGCTGCAGGTGGCCCAGGAACCCGGCAGCGGTCTTCCCGTCTGGACCGGCACCGCGGTCAAGATCGCGAAAATGTAAGCGCAAGGGACATTTGCCATGCTAAGCTACGAACACATAGACTTTACCATCAACTGGGGGATGGCCATCGACCTCGACAAATGCACGGGCTGCGGCGCGTGCATGGTGGCCTGCCAGGCTGAGAACAACGTACCCATCATGCAGCGGACCTCCCTGGGAGTCTACACCACGGACCAGTCCAACAAGCTGCGTTGCATGACCTGGATGCTGGTCTACCAGCTGTCCAACGGCAAGGCCTTCCCTGAACACGACGTGGCCTACCTGCCCCGCCCCTGCATGCATTGCGGCATCCCGTCCTGCGTCTCGGTGTGCCCGGCCACGGTCACCAAGAAGGACGAGAACGGCGGCATCGTGAGCCAGGTGTACCCGCGTTGCTTCGGCTGCCGGTACTGCATGGCCTCCTGCCCCTACCATGCCCGCTACTTTGGCTGGTACGATCCCGTATGGCCCGAAGGCATGGAAAAGACCCTGTGCCCGGACGTGTCCATCCGCCCCCGCGGTGTGGTGGAAAAGTGCACCTTCTGCCACCATCGTTGGATGAAGGCCAAGGACAAGGCCCGGGTGGAAGGGCGCGATCCCTGGGACCTGGAGGACGGCGAATACGTCACCTCGTGCACGGATGCTTGCCCCAACGGCGCCATCCTCTTCGGCGACGTGCGCAACCCCAAGCACAAGATCCATCAGGTGCTCTTCAAGGATACGCCCACGGATGAGCAGTTCAAGGCCATGTTCGGCGAGTACGGACACGGACACGGGCACCATCCCGGCGAAGACTATCTGACCACCTTCAACCCCGG
>CAZNSV010000255.1:0-5558 GCA_964575775.1 uncultured Desulfovibrionaceae bacterium | reverse complement strand
GGTCTTCGGCTTTCTGGGACCCAACGGCGCCGGAAAGACCACCACCATCAACATGCTCACCGGACTTGCCCGGCCAGACGCGGGGGGCATCACTCTGGGCGGAATCGACTGCATCCGGAGGCCCCGGGCAGCGCAGCAGCACATCGGCGTGGCTCCCGACGAGAGCAACCTCTATTCGGAGCTGACCGGGTTCCAGAATCTGTGTTTCTGCGGTGCCCTGTACGGCATGCGCAAAGTTCCCCGCGAGACCAGGGCGCGCGAACTGCTCGCCGCATTCGGCCTGGAAAAGGCCGCTGAGCGAAAGTTCGGCGGGTACTCCAAGGGGATGAAGCGCAAACTGACCCTGGCCGCGGCCATCATGCACGAACCCCAGATCCTGTTCCTGGACGAACCCTCCACGGGCATCGACGTGGCCAGTGTCCGCCAGATCCGCCAGCTCATCGCCGCACTGCACAAAGGGGGAACCACCATCTTCCTGACCACCCATTACATCGAGGAAGCCGAGCGCTTGTGCGACCGCATCGCCTTCATCGTCGCTGGCAGGGTGGTGCGCATCGATTCCGTGTCAGCCTTGCTGCGCCCCATCCAGGAGCGGCACGTGCTGCTCATCGCCTGCGGCACGGCTGCAGCCGGGGTCCAGGAAGCGCTTGGCGCGGCCTTTCCAACCCTGGACTGCAGCGTCCAATCCGAGGAAGTGCTTCGGGTGGAGGCTGCCACGCCCATCGCCGTGGCGCCCCTGGTCCGCTTTCTGGAGGAGCGGGGCATCGAGGTGCTGGAGGCGCGCCGCCAGCTGCCATCCCTGGAAGACGTCTTCGTGCGGATCACCGGTCTGGAGGCCAAGGCCCTGGCCGGGGAGAAGGAACCCAAAGGAGGCAAGGCATGAACCGCTGGATCGCATTCTGGAATATCCTCTGCAAGGACATGCGCACCTACTACCTCAAGCCGCCCAACGTCAGTTGGGGACTTATCTTTCCGCTGGCTTGGACAGGCATGTTCATCATTAAATCCGGCCAGAACCCCAAAGACATCCTGACCCTGCTGCCCGGGGTCGTGGCGCTCTCCATCCTCTTCGGCACCACCTCCATGCTGGCGGTGACCGTGACCTTCGAGAAAAAGAACCGCTCCTTCGAGCGTCTGCTGCTGGCACCCTTGCCCTTCGAGCTGCTGATGCTGGCCAAGACTTCGGGCGCCATTCTCTTCGGCATCGCCAACGCCTTTGTGCCGGTGGGGCTGGCCATGTTTCTGGCGGATGTCTCGCATCTTTCGTGGGGCCTGTTTCTCCCGGCAGTCATCCTCATCGCCATGGCCTCCACCTTCATGGGGTTGTTCATCGCCGTGGCCGTGAGCGAAGTCTTCGAGGCCCAGACCTTTTCCAACTTCTTCCGCTTTCCCATGGTCTTTCTCTGCGGGTTGTTTTTTCCCATCAGCAGTCTCCCCTGGTTCCTCAAGCCCATCTCCTTTCTGCTGCCCATGACCTATGGCGCGGACCTCCTGCACGGCGCGGTCCATGGGGAGCACACCCTGCCGTATCTCGTCGCTCTTCCGGTGCTCGCCGGGTTCTGCTTGCTGCTGTTTGCCGCAAGCCTCCAGAACATCAGGCGCAAATGGATCCTGTGAACACATCGCTGCACAGAAGCTGAACACGGTGCGGGGAGAGTGTTCCATTTATGAACGGCATTTGCCGGAAACTGTTCAGTTTCTAAGCAGCGCACCGGGGGGGCAGACAGGAGCCACCAGACATTTCCCTCAATATTGTACGCACTTGCCATGCGCGGAATTTTCCTTGCTATCCCCCTGCCATCACAGCCACAATAGGAGTTTGCGCATGCCTCTCATCGCATTGCAGGGCGTCTCGAAAACCTACCGGCAGGGGCAGACGGAGTCTCCGGCACTGCGGGAAATCACGGTTGCCGTCGAGCAGGGTACCCTGGTCACCTTTGTCGGCCCCTCCGGGAGCGGAAAAACCACGCTGCTGAACATCCTTGGCTGCATGAACAAGCCCAGCTCCGGCACCGTGCACGTGGCCGGAACACGGACCGACACCCTGGACAGACGCGCGGCCGCGGCTTTTCGCGGCAAGCACCTGGGCTTCATTTTTCAGGCGTTCAACCTCATCCCCGTGCTCACGGTTTACGAGAACGTGGAGTACCCCCTGGTCATGATCCGCAAGACACCGACCTCAGGCCCGGCGCGTCATGCGGCGCAGACCCCCTCCGCCGCCATGGCCTGCTGGAGCAGGCATTCCGTCAGGCGCCCCAGGCCGCGGTAGAACTCCGTGGTGCTCTGGGCCGTCACCTGCCGGGCAAAGGTCGGCCCCCAGCTGCCCAGATGCCGGTCCAGGAACTCGCTACGCAGAGCGGCCAGGGTTTCGGCCTGCTCCGGATTGTCCCGCTCCAGCCGCTCTTCGTTGAAGAGCAGGTAGACCATGAATTCCAGCTCGGCCACCACGTGGTCCGGCGGATTCTTGAAATCCGGCGCTGGTGCCAACCCCGCGAGCTGGTAGAAGTGCAGAACGGCCTGGGTGGACTCGCCCATGAGTTGGCGCCCCTCGTCCAGGTAGACCGAGCCGAAGGGCGGGGCCTGCAGCTCGAAGGGGCCCACGAAGAGCCGGGCGTGCTCCTTGCGCAAGACGGTCGGATCCGTTTGGTTCAAGGCTTCGGCCAACTCCCGGACCAGGGCGACGCATTCTCCCCCCAGGGGGGCCAGGGCCTCGACTCCATCCCGCAGCAATTCGGCCAAGGCCGGAGCGGGAGGGGCATAGCCCGCGGCCAGGAGCTGGAAGGCGGCCATGTAGGCAGCACGGTGCGACGAGGGCATCCGATCCATGAACAGGCTCCTTGCTTGTTTGGGCTGCCGGAACCGGACCCACCGGTCCCGGCAGCAAGTTGGCATCAGGTTGTGGCGCTACCGTGTGACTCAGCACCGTTCGTGGTGTACTTCCGGTGCGGCACTCAGCCGCAGGTACTTCTCGCCCAGGGTGTAGATGGTGAGGGTGATGGACAGGGCCAGGAGGATGACGCCCCACTCATAGGCGCTGGGCATGTAGTGGGCAAAGGAGCCCACGGTCTCGGCCTGCACGCCCATGGGCTGGATGTTGCCCGAGAGCAGCTGCTCGTAGCGCCCCGCGAACATGCCCACCAGGGCCATGAGTGCGGTGAGCAGCTGCCCCCCAACGCTTTTACGCACCTGGGGCAGCAGCAGCAGCACCGTGGGAATGAGCAGGCCGATCCAGAGTTCCACGTTGAAGGACAGACTGCCGGTCATGTACTTGAAGCCGGCCATCTGATCCACGTCCGAGTTGTAGGCGCGGATGATGCGCAGCATGAAGACCACCAGGGACGCGCCCAGGGCGACGCCCAGGTACTTGGCCAGTTCGGCGCGTACACCCGTTTCCCCCTCTCCCGCGCCCCGGTTGAGCAGCGTGTTGACCACCGAGGCCAGCAACAGCGCGGCCACACCGCTGGCAACGGCCGTGACCAGGAAGTACACGCCCATGGTGAAGCCGAAGTAACCGAGCCTGGCCTCCACGGTGCCGAAGACGATGGTCAGGGAGCCATAGGAGAAGAAGGAGAGCATGAGCGCTCCGGCCGCCGTGGCCACGCCGCCGCGGTCGTGCCAGTTGCCCCTGTGCATGGACAGGAACTTGATGGTCACGAAGCCGAAGTAGAAGACGTAGAGAATGGCCATCCACCAGATGGGTGAGGTGAAGTTGGGCGAGTAGATCAGGGCCAGGGTGTTCACCAGGGTGTTGAAGGGGCCCAGGTCCAGCCCCTTGCACATGAGGCCGGTGAGCAGCGTGGCCAGGGCCAGCAGGGCCGCCCGCTTGGCCACGGGGTAGAGGTGCTTCTGCCCGAAGAGCGTGGGCAGGGAGGAAAGGAAGGTCAGTCCCGCGGCTGTGAGCCCGAAGAAGAGGTACCCGGCCATGGGCAGCCCCCAGAAGACCGTGTTGTCGGTGTTGTAGATGCCGAGCCCGCCGGTGATGACCTTGAAGGCCGTGAACAGGCCCAGACAGAGCCCCACCGCCAAGGCCACGGTCCAGATTGCCGAGAAGGCCTTGTTGCTGCTCATGCCACTTCTCCTTTGGTCTGGATGTAGGTTCCGGGATTGTAGCTGCGGATGTAGTACACGTGGGGCTCGGTGCCCAGGTGCTCACGCAGGCGCATGGGCTTGAACTTGCCCAGAAGCATGTTCACGGTACTGCCCGGATCGTCCAGATCCCCGAAGATGCGGGCATCGGCCGGACAGGCCTCCACGCAGGCCGGCAACAGTCCCTGCCGGATGCGGTGGTCGCAGAAGGTGCACTTTTCCACCACGCCCAAGGGGCGCAAGCCCGGCAAGGTGTCGTCGCGATCCGGGTTGTAGTAGGGCATGCCCTTGCCCCCCACCTTGTTCACCATTTCCGCCGGAGAGGTGGTGCAGCCCGGGATGAGGGCCGTCTTGTCCTGCCAGGCGGCATTGGGCTGGCGCCAGTTGTAGAAGATGACCCCGTAGGGGCAGTTGGCGATGCAGTATCGACACCCAATGCACTTGCCGGGGTCGTGCATGGTGATGCCGTTGTCCAGCTTGTACATGGCCTTGGTGGGGCAGCCCCGCACGCACGGTGCATTCTGGCAATGGTTGCACAGGGTCGGCGTGTAGTGATAGCGCACGTTGGGGAAGACACCCACGGTTTCCGTCATCTTGTAGGACCAGTTGATGCCCTCGCTGAGGTTGTTTTCCGTCTTGCAGGCGATGATGCACGCGCCGCAGCCCACACACTTCTGTTGATCTATGACCATGGCCCATTTTGTCATGACTTGTCTCCTCCTCAGGCCTTGACGACCTTGACCCGCGTGACGCCGTAGAACGCCGAGGAGCCGCTCAGACGATCATAATCGGCCGGGATGATGTAGTTGTTGTTCCCACCGCGCGCCACCTTGCCAAAGACCTTGGCGGCCAGACGACCATAAACCCAGTGCCCCTGGCCGTAACACTTGGCCACCGTGCCGGGACGCACGCCCTCCCAGACCGAGGCCTTGCAGGTGATCTCGCCCACCGGGGAGATGAGCTTGATCGCGTCGCCCGTGCTGATGCCCAGCTTGGCGGCATCCAGAGGATTGATCTTCGCCACGTCCTGGTAAGCCAACTCGCCAGGATCCAGGTCCTTGAGCTCGTAGTACCAGGCGCAGTTCACGGACCGCCCTTCCCGGTTCAGCTTGGACTTGTGGTCCACGAAGAGCAGCGGGAACTCGCCCGGATCCCCATGGATGTACGGCTCCTCATAATGGGGCACAAAGGCCCTGTCGCCCCGGGCCTGATACTTGGTGACCTCCAGGACCTTGTCCACGCTGACGTTGTGCTTTTCGGCGTGCCCCTCCAGGGCTTCCTTCAAGGTCTCGCTGTAGAACTCGAACATGCCGGTCTTGGTCTTCATCTTGCCCCAGCGGGCGCGGAAGGGATAGGGCGCGGAATTCCAGACCCCCAGGCGCTTGTACTCCTCCCAGCCGTTGATCTTGTCCCCGCCCTCGTACAGGGCCGGATCCCAAAGTGGCTGGGTGGCCATTTTCACGGCGTAGAGG
>CAZNSV010000254.1:0-5574 GCA_964575775.1 uncultured Desulfovibrionaceae bacterium | reverse complement strand
CGGCTCTCGTCCGGCGGCGCCTGCCCCTGGGCTTGCACGAACAGTTCCAGCAGCTGGCAGATGCCCAGGAACAGATCCTCATAGGGGCGTTCGCGCAGCAGCGAATGGGTGGTACGCAGTTGCTCCATGAGGTGACGCAGCATGCGCTGGATGGGGTTGGGGCTTTTCAGCAGCAGGGACTGCAGGAAGATGCGGTCGAAGGTGATGACGTCCGTGGTGACTTCGGCCTCGGCCGTGGCGTTGGAGGGCTCGCCGGTGATGAGGGCCATTTCGCCGAAGATCTGCCCCGGCTTCATGTGCGCGATGACCACCTTGCGGTTGTTCACCAGGCGATAGAGGAGCACGGCGCCCTTCTTGACCATGTAGGCCATTGGGTTCACCTGCCCCTCGCGGAAGATGACCTGCCCCTTCTGGAAGGTCTTGTAGGTCTCCGGCGGATTGCTGACGGTCATGGCTCCACGGATCAGTCTAGTGCCCTGGCGGGCGTTTCGAGCATTTTCCAGTCTTTAGTTTGTAGTACAGGAGCGCATCCGCCGCAACGGCTTTCTGCCTGCCCCTCCGGGGGTACAGACCGCGGTTCGACCAGCCCCGTAAGCGCCGCAAACAAATGCCGCTCCCGAGGGCCCTGGACCGGGCAACCGGGAGCGGCGTTTCGTTGTCGCAGCGACAACCCACCGGGCTGCCACCAAGCGTCCGTCCCTAGCGGGCGTAGCCCACGGCACGACGCTCGCGGATCACGGTCACGCGGATCTGCCCCGGATAGGTGAGGTTGTTCTCCACCTTCTCCGAAATGTCCTTGCAGAGCAGGTAGGTCTTGTCGTCGTCCACGTCGTCGGAGTTGACCATGACCCGAATCTCGCGCCCGGCCTGGATGGCGTAGGCCTTGGCCACGCCCTGGAAGCTCATGGCGATGCCCTCCAGCTCTTCCAGGCGCTTCACATAGTTCTCCAGCAGCTCCTTGCGGGCGCCGGGGCGGGCGCCGGAGAGGCTGTCCGCGGCCTGCACCAGCACGGCCAGCACCGTGGTGGGGGGCTGGTCCTCGTGGTGCGCGGCAATGGCGTGCACGATGTCCTTGCCCTCGTTGTACTTCTTGGCCAGATCCGCGCCGATGATGGCGTGGGGGCCCTCCACCTCGTGGTCCACGGCCTTGCCGATGTCGTGCAGCAGACCGGCCCGCTTGGCCTTTTTCACATCCAGGCCCAGTTCCGCGGCCATGACGCCGCAGAGGGAGGCCACCTCGATGGAGTGCTGCAGCACGTTCTGGGAAAAGCTGGTGCGGTATTGCAACTGCCCCAGCAGCTTGACCAACTCGGGGCCGATGCCGTGCACGCCCACGTCGAAGGTGGCCTGTTCGCCGATCTCCCGCAGCTTGACCTCCAGCTCCTGCTCCACCTTCTTGACCACGTCCTCGATGCGCGCGGGGTGGATGCGGCCGTCGGAAATGAGGCGCTCCAGGGCCAGCTTGGCCACCTGGCGCCGCAGGGGGTTGTAAGCGGAGAGAATGACGGTCTCGGGGGTGTCGTCGATGATCAGGTCCACGCCCGTGGCCGCCTCGATGGCGCGGATGTTGCGGCCCTCGCGGCCGATGATGCGCCCCTTCATGTCTTCGCTGGGCAGGGTCACCGCGGTGACGGTCTGCTCGGCCACGAAGTCACCGGCATAGCGCTGGATGGCGGTGGCCAGAATCTCCTGGGCCTTGCGGGCCGAGGTCTCGCGGGCTTCGCTCTCGATCTGGCGGATCATGCGCGCGGCATCATGCCGGGTCTTGGACTCGACCTCCTGCAGGAGCCGGTTGCGGGCCTCCTCCACAGTCAGTCCGCTGATCTCCTGGAGCTTCATGCCCTGCTCCACGATGAGCCCCTCCAACTCCTCCTCCCGGTCCTGCATGCGCCGTTCGCGCTGGGTGAGGGTCTTTTCCAGGGCCAGGACCTCGGACTCCTTCTGCGTGGCCTTTTCCTGGCGGTCGTCGAGCCGCTCCTCCTTGTCCAGGATCTTGGCTTCGCGCTTCTTCAGCTCCTTTTCCCGCTCCTTGTATTCCTTTTCCAGCTCTTTCTTTTGGTTATAAATTTCGTCCTGGGCCTGCAGCAGTTGCTCTTTTTTCTGGGCCTGGGCCTCTTTTCTGGCCTCTTCCACAATGCGCTTGGCCAGGCCTTCGGCGTCCTTGACGCGCTTGGCCTCGATCAGCCGGTGCAGATGATAGCCGCCGGCACCTCCAGCAGTCAGGGCCAGCAAGACCCAGAGAAAGTCCAATATGCTCATGCGAGCACCCCCTTTATTTCTGGAGCACGGTGACACACACCGAGCTCACGCGGCAGACGCCCAGGGCGCAGCCGTTCTGATGGCCGGAAGCCACGGGCGGACCCGGAGCGTCCCGGTACATGATGAAAATCCCATGCCGGAGCGATGGACAGCGCTACGGACCAGGGCGCAGGGTGGGCGCAATGGAGCAAAGAGGCAGTTCTCAGCTGCCGATGGGGGCGGTGCGACCGGTACAATCCATCAATGCAAGGCAAACGGCGCGATGCCGTGCCCGGGCAGGAGCCTGCCCGCCGCGGCGGGCAGGTCTTCCGGCTGACCCTCGCGAGCAAGGGTCAGCGGTATGGTGAAGATATCCCCAGGGAGCCGTGTTGGCCCCTTTTTTGAACCATGGCTAGCATGGCGGGCGCCACCGTCGGGCCGTCAGGCTCTCCGGACGGTCTGTCCGGCTATGCACACTGACCCGTGCAAGCAGCACCCTTTCTGTTTTCATTGGCTCAAAAAACAGCGAGACAATCACGTACACCCCAGGGAGTCTCTTGCGTTTCCCATTCGGGCAGGACGCAGGCCAGGCCTACGTCGCATCTATCTTCGCCAAAAGCCGCGCCACGCCGTTTTCGTGTTCACGCAGCCTCTGATTGGATTGTAACAGGTCGTCTGCAAGCCCAAGGGCCACAAACAACAACAACTTTTCCTTGCTCAACTGCTTTCCGTCACTCTGCAACCTTCTGAAACGTTCTTCCACCAGGTTTTTGGCTTCATCAACCCGTTTGTGATCGGCTTCAGCCTTGAAGGCTACCTGAAGCCCCAGTACTGTCATGGTATAACTGGGCATCGCTCACTTTTCAGGAACCTGGGGTCTGTTCGTTCAGTTTCCGCAGCAGACTGTCGATCCTTTGCAGCACAGCTTCCTTGGCCGTTTCTTCAGCCGCCAGGGCCTCACGCAAGCGGGCGTTCTCCTCTTCCAGTTGCGCGCTCCGGCTGCCGGCTTCCTCTTTCAACTTGGCATTTTCTGTGGTCAACGCCTCGTTGGCCTTGCTCAGACTCTCAATACGTCCTAGCACACCTTCGATGCGCTTCTCAAGCTGTTCCAGCAAATCCATGCCGCTCATACTACTCCCTCGCTTCCGGCAAATCAAGTGCCGGTTTTACGCAGCGGCCGCGACATCTGCCGCCCCCGCGCGATGGCCAAGGACTGGGGTGGGACATCCTCGGTGATCACCGAGCCGGCGCCCACCAGTGACCCCGCACCCACCGTGACAGGAGCCACCAGCGCGCTGTTGCTGCCGATGAAGGCGCCCTCGCCGATTGTGGTCTTGTGTTTGCGCTGCCCGTCGTAGTTGCAGGTGATGGTCCCGGCGCCGATGTTGCTCCCCGCGCCGATCTCGGCATCACCGAGATAGGTCAGGTGCCCGGCCTTGGCGCCCTTGCCCAGCACGGCCTGTTTCATCTCCACGAAGTTGCCCACCCGGGCGTCTTCCTCCAGTCGCGCGCCGGGGCGCAAACGCGCATAGGGGCCCACCTGACACAGCGCCCCCACTACCGCCCCTTCGAGGTGACTGAAACTCTTGATCACGGCCCCGCTTCCGATGTGGCTGCGGCGGAGCACGCAGTGCGATTCGATGCGCGCCCCTTCCTCCACGCGGCAGGGGCCGTACAGTTCACAAGGCCCGGTGACCTGCACGCCGGGGGTGAGTTCCACCTGGGGGCCAATGCGCACGCTGGCTGCCTGGCGGATGCAGCAGCCGCGCTCCTGCCACGCGCGCACGATGCGTTCCCGCAGGAGCTCCTCGGCCTGTACCAACTCCAGGGGGCTGTTCACCCCCAGCAATGCCGTGATCGCTGCCGGGTCGCTGCCCGCATTGTGGGCGATAACGCTCAGCCCCTGCTCCACGGCCAGGCCAACCAGGTCGGTGATGTAGAATTCTGCGCTCTTGTTGTGGTTCCGCAGTTGGCCGAGCAGCGGTTCCACGGCGGCCAGGCGCAGCAGATAAGTCCCGGCGTTGATTTCCCGAGGTTCAGGGCCATGCTGCGTGGGGTCGTAGTCTTTGGCTTCGATGATGCCCCGCACCTGCCCCTGGGCATCGCGCAGCACCCGGCCGAAGGAGCCTGGTGATTCCGGTTCGGCGCTGAGAAAGGCCAGGTCGGCATCTGCCTGGAGCGCCGTGGCCATGAACAATTCCAACGTCGCCCCCGCAATGAGGGGCGTGTCGCCGTTGATCACCAGCACGTGACTCCACCCGGCGGCTTGCAGCGCGGGCCAGGCGCATTGCAGGGCGTGCCCGGTGCCCAGCTGCTGCTCCTGGAGGATGAAGGACGCCTCTGGGCGTTGGGGAAAGGCGGCGCGCACGGCGTCGGCCCCATGCCCCACCACGGTGAGACAGCCCGGGAGCACGGCGTCCAGGGCCTGGTAGAGATACCCCAGCATGGGTTCATCCAAAAGGGGCAGCAGGACCTTGGGCTGCGGGGAATGCATGCGGGTGCCCTTTCCGGCGGCCAGGACGCACCCGCCCACGGTGTATCGACTCACGCGAACTCCTTTGCGATGGTGTGGGGCAGCATAAACACGAAAAGAGCAGGCCTGTAAAGACCTGCTCTTTCGTGTCTTGGTCAATGTTCCGCGGCAGGACCGCGGCGTTGTTGTGGACTACCGGGGCCCGGCATGCTCGTTGGCTTTGAGTCTGGCCATGGCGCGGGACAGGGCTGCCTGCGCCCGCGCATAGTCGATCTTTTCCTTCTGCTGGGCCAAACGGGCTTCGGCACGTTCCTTGGCCTTGCGGGCGCGTTCGAGGTCGATTTCCTCGGCCTTTTCAGCGCTCTCGGCCAGAATGGTGATCTTGTTGTTGGAGACGTCCGCAAAACCACCGGAGAGGAAGACGTAATGCGCCTTGCCGCCCTTCTTGTAGTAGAGATTGCCGATCTGCAGGGCCGAGAGGAAGGCGATGTGGTTGGGCAGGACGCCGAACTCGCCATTGTACCCCGGAGCGCCCACATAGTCGACATTCTCGTTGAGCACGAGCTTGTCGGGTGTGACGATTTCCAGTCTGAGCGACTTTTCCATGATGAGCATCTCCTCTGGAGCAGCTTAGAGGTTCTTCGCCCTCTCCAGGACCTCGTTGATGTCGCCCGCCATGTAGAACGCACCCTCGGGGATGTCGTCGTGCTTGCCGTCCAGGATTTCCTTGAAGCCCCTGACGGTGTCTTCCAGCTTCACGTAGCGACCCGGCTTGCCGGTGAACTGCTCGGCCACGTGGAAGGGCTGGGACAGGAAGCGCTGGATCTTGCGCGCGCGCGACACGGTCTGTTTGTCCTCTTCCG
>CAZNSV010000253.1:0-5599 GCA_964575775.1 uncultured Desulfovibrionaceae bacterium | reverse complement strand
GGTCTGGAGGCCCGGGCCCTGCTCTTCGGCTATCGCCTGGCACCGGAGCATCCCTTTCCGGCCGCCCTGGAGGATGCCCAGGCCGCCTACCGCCACCTGCTGGCCCAGGGGTACTCCTCCCAGCGCATCGTCTTTGCCGGGGATTCAGCAGGGGGCGGGCTGTGTCTGGCCACGCTGCTGGCCCTGCGGGACCAGGGGCTGCCCCTGCCTGCCGGGGCGGCGGTGCTCTCGCCCTGGGTGGACCTGGCCTGCACGGGCGAAAGCTATACGACCAATGCCGCCAGGTGCCTGGCGCCCACGGGTTCGTGGCATGCCTGCCGCAAGCACTACATCGGGGACGGCGACCCACGACGCCCCTTCGTCTCGCCTCTCTACGGCGACCTGCAAGGCCTGCCGCCGCTGAGCATCCACGTGGGGGGGCACGAGACCCTGCTGGACGATTCCCTGGCCTTCGCGGCCAAGGCCGAAGCCGCCGGGGTGCCCGTGCACCTCACCGTGGGGGCGGGTCTGTGCCACTGCTACCCGGCCTGCGCCCCCTTGTTCCCGGAAGCCACTCGGGCCATGGCGCAAATCCGGTCCTTCCTTGGGGGGCGGCTCGGCGGCTAGTCGCGCCTTCCCCTTTGCAATGGCCGCCTGTTGCATGTATTGTCGGGTGAGCATCGCCACCACCCGGGCTGTCGTGCCACAAGCCCGGGGGGGCGCAACCCGAGGACACAGGCGGCATGGGACAGCTCAACACCCTCCTGGTGCACCCCGATCCCGAGGTGCGGCACTTTCTGCGCGAGGCCCTGGCCGAGCAGGAGTTCCTGCGCGTGCTCGGCGAGGCCGCGGGCGGCTTCGAGGCCCTGGAACTCCTGGAGGCCATTCCCTACGGCGTGTTCTTCGTGGGTGTGGAGCTGGGCGAGGACGTGAGCGGTCTGGAGCTGGCCCAGATGCTGGCCAGCCGCAAGAACAGGCCCGCCCTGGTCTTCATCGCCCCCGACGAGAGCAGGGCCTTCACGGCTTTCGAGCTGGGCGCCACGGACTATCTGCTCTGGCCCATCTCCCACGAGCGTTTGCGCCGGACCTTCGAGCGGCTCAAGCAGTTCCGCCTGCACTACAAGCTGGTGGACCCCCCGGCCAGCACCTGGAGTGACAGTCTGCAGGGCGATCACGACGAGTCCGACGAGGAATCGACCCTCAAGGTGCCCCTGGCCGAAGAGGACCAGGAGCAGTTCCTCAACGCGCTGCGCCAGGCCTGGGATCACAGCAAACGCTACTCCGGCGTGGAGATCGAGAAGCTGGCCATCACCATGGACGGCCGAACCTTCCTGGTGCCCTACGACCAGATCGTGTTCGTGGAGGCCTACGAGGACTACAGCTACGTGCACACGGCCTCGCAGAAGTTCCTGACCTCCTACCGCATGAAGCTGCTGGAGGACCGGCTGCGCTCCCACCGGTTTTTCCGGGTGCATCGTAAGTATCTTGTGAATCTTGACATGGTTACGGAAATCGCGTCCCTGCCGGGCAGCAACTTCATGCTGCGCACGGCCGGGCGCACGCGCATCGAACTGCCCATCAGCCGGCGGCGCATTGCCGAGCTGAAACAGATCCTGGGGTTGTGAGCGCCATGCCCCTCGCGAGCATCTTGCCATTGGGCGGTCCCGGGCTGCCTTTCACCGAAAAAAGTGCCCCTTGCGCGGTCGTGTTTGCCATCATACGCTCGCAGCTCCCCATTGTGGGGGCTGCAACGCGCCGCGGTGTCTTCGCCGCTGCCCCGCCGTCTTCAGGAGGATTGTCATGAACCAGCCCGGCGCCCTGGATGCGCTGCTGCAGGAGGAGCGGGTTTTCCGCCCCCTGCCGCAGGTGATGACCACGGCCAACGTGAATCCCCATGCCTATGACGAGGCCCTGGCCAAGGGCGAGAAGGACCCCCTGGGCTACTGGGAGGAGGCGGCCGAGGAACTGGACTGGTTCCGCAAGTGGGAGCAGGTGCTCGACGACTCCAACCCGCCCTTCTACAAGTGGTTCGTGGGCGCCAAGTGCAACATCGTGTACAATGCCCTGGACCGGCACATCGAGACCGGGAACAAGAACAAGCTGGCCCTGATCTGGGAAGGGGAGCCCGGGGACAGCCGTACCCTGACCTACTACGAGCTGCACCGCGCCGTGTGCCGCTTCGCCAACGCCCTGCGCACCCTGGGGGTGGAGAAGGGCGACCGGGTGATCATCTACATGCCGCCGCTGCCGGAAACCGTCATCGCCATGCTGGCCGTGGCCAAGATCGGCGCGGTGCACAGCGCGGTGTTCGCCGGGTTCTCGGCCAAGGCCCTGCGCGAACGCATCGAGGACGCAAAGGCCAAGATGATCGTCACGGTGGACGGCTTCTACCGCAACGGCCGGGTGGTGAACCTCAAGCACGTGGTGGACGAGGCCCTGGTGACCGCCTGTCACCAGTGCGCCGAGACCGTGGTGGTGGTCCACCGGGCCAACGTGGAAGTGGAGATGGTGGAGCCGCGCGACATCTGGTATCAGGACCTGGTGCGCAACGAGCGCCCCACCGCGCCTACCGAGGTGCTGGACAGCGAGGACATGCTCTTTCTGCTCTACACCTCGGGCGCCACGGGCAAGCCCAAGGGCATCGTGCACACCCACGGCGGCTACATGGTGGGCGTGCATCGCAGCATCCAGTGGGTCTTCGACATCAAGCCCACGGACATCTTCTTCTGCACCGCGGACACCGGCTGGGTCACGGGGCACAGCTACGTGGTCTACGGCCCACTCATGGCCGGGACCACCACCATGCTCTACGAGGGGCCCCCCCTCTATCCCCAGGCCGACCGCCTCTGGAGCATGGTGGAGCGCTGGGGCATCACCATTCTCTATAGCGTGCCCACCCTGGTGCGCATGCTCATGCGCTTCGGCAAGGAGTTCCTCAAGCGCCACGACCTCTCCACCCTGCGGCTCCTGGGCAGTGTGGGCGAACCCATGAACCCCGAGGCCTGGGTCTGGTTCCACAAGTATGTGGGGCGCGGGGTCTGCCCCCTCATGGATACCTGGTGGCAGACCGAGACCGGCATGTTCATGGTCTCGCCGGTGCCCATCTCCATGCTCAAGCCCGGCTCCGTGAACAAGGCCCTGCCCGGCGTGGAGGTGGACATCCTGGACGAGCAGGGGCGTTCCGTGCCCCCGGGCAAAGGGGGGCACCTGGTGGTCAAGAAACCCTGGCCCTCCATGCTGCGCGGCGTGTTCAACGACGACGAGCGCTACGTGCAGAACTACTGGAGCAAGTTCCCCGGCTACTACCTGACCAGCGACGTGGCCCGCCGCGACGAGGACGGCTACATCTGGATCCAGGGGCGCGCCGACGACGTGCTGAACATCGGCGGCCACCGCCTGGGCACCGCGGAGATGGAAAGCGCCTTCCTGGCCCACAAGGCCGTGGCCGAGGCCGCGGTCATCGGCATCCCGGACAAGATCAAGGGCGAGGTGGGCAAGGCCTTCGTGATCCTCAACGAGGGCGTGGAGACCGACAACAACTTGGTCAAGGAGCTGCAGGAGCACATCCGCCGCGAGCTGGGGCCCGTGGCCGTGATCAAGGTCATCGAGTTCGTGGACACCCTGCCCAAGGCCCGCAGCGGCAAGATCATGCGCCGCATCCTCAAGGCCAAGGAGCTGGGGCAGTCCGTGGGCGATACCTCCACCCTGGAAGATTGAACCGCCCCTGCCGGTGTGTGAGGGGCCCAAGCCTGCAACGAGAATAATGAGCATGCATTCCCTGTCTTGTCGCTCCGGGCTGCGCCTGCGCTGCCTGGGGCTTTGCGTTCTGGTCTGGACCCTGTCCGCGTTGAGCGGCGTCCCGGTTTGGGGCGCGCCCGAGCCCCTGGCCCTCCCGCCCGGGCACGAGCTGCGGCTCACGCCCATCGTGCGGGCCGTGCAGCAGGTGAGCCCGGCGGTGGTGAACATCACCACCAGCACCATGGTGCAGGGGCGCGGGGGCAGCCCCTTCGACGAGCTCTTCAGCCCCTTCTTTCAGGAGTTCTTCAACCTGCCCATGCCCCGACAGGGGCGGCCGCGCAGCTTCAGCCGGGAGAGCCTGGGCTCCGGGGTGCTCATCGATGGGGCCAAGGGGCTGGTGCTGACCAACGCCCACGTCATCGCCGGGGCCAGCACCATCAGCTGCCGCCTGAGCGACGGCCGGGAGTTCGAGGCCGAGCTGGTGGGGGCCGGGCCGGACTTCGACCTGGCCGTGCTGCGGCTGGTGGATGCCAAGAACCTGCCCGAGGCCCCCATGGCGGACTCCGAGCAGCTGCTCATCGGCGAAACCGTCATCGCCATCGGCAACCCCTTCGGCTTCAACCACACCGTGACCACGGGGGTCATCTCGGCCCTGAACCGCTCCGTGAAGAGCGACAGCGGCGTGTACACCGACTTCATCCAGACCGACGCGGCCATCAATCCGGGCAACAGCGGCGGCCCCTTGGTGAACATCCTGGGCCAGGTCATCGGCATCACCACGGCCATCCACGCCCGGGCCGAGGGCATCGGCTTCGCCATTCCCGTGCACAAGGCCCAGCGCGTGGTGGAGCAGCTGCTGCACCAGGGCAGTTTGCGCCCCGTGTGGTTGGGCCTGGCCGGGCAGGACCTGGACGAACGCCTGGCCGGGTACTTCGGCCTGCGCCGGGTGGAGGGCATGCTGGTCACCGAGGTCCACCCCGGGACCCCGGCCGAGCGCGCCGGACTCCGGCCCGGGGACGTGGTGCTCACGGTGAACGGCGTGCCCGTGGAGGACAAGCGCCACTACCTGCAGCTGCTGCGCAACTACGTGGAGGGGCAGGAGGTGCGTCTCACCTTCCAGCGCGAGGAGCGGCAACAGTCCGTGAGCCTGCCCCTGGCGGCCTTCGACACCAAGACCGCCCTGGCCATGGCCGAGACGCGCTGGGGCTTCTCCCTGGGCAAGAGCGGGGGGCAGGGCCTGGCCGTGACCACGGTGCGGCGCGGCAGCCCGGCCGCGGCCCTGGGGTTGCAGGAGGGCGACCTGGTGCTCAAGATCCAGGAAATCCCCCTCAACGAGACCACGGACTTCGTGGCCGCCGTGCAACGCTACCGCCTGGACAACAGCCTGCTCATGGTGGTGGCGCGGGGTGGGCGGGTGCACCATGTGCGCCTCAGACTCTGAGCCGCCACAGGAGCCGCCCATGGCCATCTCTCCAGCCTTGCCGCGCGTGACCCTGGAGCGGGTACCCGGGACCTACGCCGTGCTGCGGCTGGGCCCGGACGAACCCGTGCCCCTGGACCGGCTAGGCGCCTTCTACTCCGTCACCCGCACCGGGGGCGAGACCAGCGTGGTGTTGCCGGAAGAACACGTGCCCCCCGGCGCCTTGGCCGAGGAGGGCTTTGCCCTGCTGCGCGTGCAAGGGGAGCTGGACTTCGCGCTCACGGGCATCATGGCGGCCCTGACCCTGCCCCTTGCTGCGGCCGGGATCAGCATCTTCGCCATCTCCACCTTCGATACGGACTACCTGCTGCTGCGCGAGACGCAGCTGCCCGAGGCCCTGGCCACCCTGGCCGCGGCTGGGCACGGGGTGGTGCCATAGGAAGTATCAAGAGATTCGCAATC
>CAZNSV010000252.1:0-5611 GCA_964575775.1 uncultured Desulfovibrionaceae bacterium | reverse complement strand
GGGGCGCCAGTTCGCCCAGCCGGATCTCCTGGACCAGATCAAGCGGGCCCTGGAAGAATCGGAGCTGTCCCCGGAGCACCTCAGGCTGGAGATCACCGAGACCGCGGTGATGGAGAACGCGGCCGGCGCCGTGGAACGGCTGCAGAAGATCAAGAACCAGGGCATCGGCATCAGCATCGACGACTTCGGCACCGGGTACTCCTCCATGAGCTACCTGCAGCGCTTCCCCCTGGACTCCCTCAAGGTGGACATCAGCTTCATCCGTGCCCTGGAGCAACGCCCCGAGAACAAGGCCATTGTCCGGGCCATCGTGAGCCTGGCCCACACGCTGAATCTGAAGGTGGTGGCCGAGGGCGTGGAGCAGGATTTCCAGCGCGACTTCCTGCTGGAGTTGGGCTGCGAGTACGGCCAGGGCTACATGTTCTCGCGCCCCCTGCCCGAGGACAAGGCCGTGGAGCTGATCCTCAAGACGACTTTCTGACGAACCCGCCGCTTCCCCCCACGTCCCCGGCGTAGCGGGGCCTCGCTCCGCCCCCTGGCCCGTATCTTGCTATCCCGGGGGCATGGAGCTTTTCAATTTCGATCCAGCCCAGTTCACCAGCTTCCTGCTGACCTTCATCAGGGTCAGTCTGTTGGTGTTCGTCCTGCCCTTCTTCGGGGGCAATCCCATTCCGGCCCCGGTCAAGGGCGCGCTGTGCCTGGTCCTGACCCTGGCCCTGTTCCCCACGGTGTCTTTCCCCGGCGAACTCATGCCCGCCCACCCCCTGGCCCTGGTCGTGCTGGTCCTGGGCGAGATGGTCCTGGGCCTGGTGCTGGGCATGACGGTGCACTTCATCTTCGCCGCGGTACGCACCGGGGGGCATCTGGTGGGCTTCCAGATGGGCTTTGCCATGGTCAACGTGATGGACCCGGATTCGGGCACCAACGAGGCCGTGACCGCCCACTTCCTCTACATGATCGCCCTGCTGACCTTCCTGACCCTGGACGGGCACCTCTATTTGCTGCGGGCGCTGGTCTTGTCCTTCAAGTTCGTGCCCCCCGGGGGGCTGCTCATGGGCAGCATCCTGACCCACAACGTCCTGGACCTGTCCACCGAGATGTTCAGTGTGGCGGTGCGCGTGGCGGCGCCGGTGATCGCATCGCTGTTCCTGGTGGACCTGGCCCTGGCCCTGGTGGGACGCGCGGCGCCCCAGATGAACATCCTCATGCTGGGCTTCCCCCTCAAGATCAGCGTGGGCTTCTTCTTCCTGGGCATGGTCTTCGTCATGCTGGCCCTGTACATGCGCGATTACATCGTCAGAATGGACAGTATCTTCAGTCTCCTGCTGGGGGCACCCCAGTAATCGGCCCCCACAGCCGGCCCTGTCCCGACACGGCCCCACGCGGAGAACGCACATGCCCCAGCAAGACCCGAGCAGAACAGAGAAACCCACACAAAAACGGATCAACAAGGCCCGCAAGCAAGGCAACGTGGGCAAGTCCCCCGAGGTCTCCAAGACCCTGGTGGTGCTGGTGGGGCTGGTGGTGCTCTGGTTCTACGTGGGCTACATCGGCGACTACATCAAGGGGCTTTTTCGTTGGTTCTTCACCCAGGGGTTTCATTTCGACACCAACAAGCAGAGCGTGTACCAGCTGTTCCAGTTCGTTTCCTGGGAAATCGCCAAGATGGTCCTGCCCGTGATGCTGGCCGTGGGGTTCGTGGCCTATGTGGCCGTGCGGACGCAGGTGGGCCCCCTGTGGGCACCCAAGGTCTTCAATCCCAACTTTGCGAAGTTCTTCAACATCGCAGGCGGACTCAAGCGGATGTTGCTCGATGTGGGCACCCTGATCCGCCTGGGCCGGAGCCTGCTGCAGGCCATCGTCATCGGCATCGCGCCGTACATCGTGCTCAAGGGGGAGATGGATAACATCGCGCCCCTGTTCTATCAGAACGCGGAAGGGCTGGCGGTCTACATCCTGGAGACCGGCGCCAAGATGGTCATCTACGCCCTGGTGCCCATGCTGCTCATCGCGGCGGCGGACCTGTGGTACAAGAAGTGGGATTACATCGAGAATCTGAAGATGACCAAGGACGAGGTCAAGGACGAGCGGCGCCAGGCCGAGGGCGATCCCCAGATCAAGCGCAAGCAGCGGCAGAAGATGATGGAGGTCATGGCTCGGCGCATGATGCAGGACGTGCCCAAGGCGGACGTGGTGATCACCAACCCCACGCACATCGCGGTAGCGCTGAAGTACGACGCCCTGGAGGCTCCGGCGCCCATCTGTCTGGCCAAGGGCGCGGACCGTGTGGCGGAAAAGATCAAGGAAATCGCCCGGGAGCACGGCGTGCCCATCCGCGAGAACGTGCCGCTGGCACGCGCCTTGTATAAGAGTGTGGAAGTCGGTGAGACCATCCCCGAGGAACTGTACAAGGCCGTGGCCGCCATCCTGGCCCAGCTGAACAAGTTCAAGGGGCGCCGCCGCTGAGGACCGTCCGGGCGAACGCAGCGCAACCTGAAGAGGTGTCAAAACTATGGCGAAGATGACCCCCCCCAAGATCAATTACGAACAGTTTGCCAAACAGGGCGATATCCTGCTGGCCGGCGGCGTGGTGGTCATCCTCTTCGTGATGCTCGTGCCGCTGCCCACCATCGTCCTGGACATGATGCTCTCCCTGAGCATCTCCCTGAGCCTCGTGGTGCTGGTCACTGCCATGTTCATGACCAGTCCCAAGGAATTTTCCATTTTCCCGTCCCTGCTGCTGGTGCTCACCATGCTGCGCATGTCCATGAACGTGGCCTCCACCCGCTTGATCCTGCTGCACGGGGATCAGGGCACCGGAGCCGCGGGCACGGTCATCCAGTCCTTCGGCGAGTTCGTGGTGGGCGGCAACTACCTCATCGGGATCATCGTCTTCTTCATCCTCTTCACCCTGAACAAGGTGGTCATCGTGGCCGGTACCACGCGTATCGGCGAGGTGGCTGCCCGCTTCACCCTGGATGCCATGCCCGGTAAGCAGATGGCCATCGAGGCCGACCTCAACGCCGGGCTCATCGACGAAAAAGAGGCCTTCGAAAAGCGCGAGGACATCCGCAAGGAGGCCGACTTCTACGGCGCCATGGACGGCGCGGGCAAGTTCGTTCAAGGTGACGTGAAAGCCGGCATGATCATCACCCTCATCAACATCGTGGGGGGCATTCTCATCGGGACCCTGCAGAAGGACATGACCTGGGCGGACGCGGCCCACACCTACACCCTGCTGACCATCGGCGACGGGCTGGTCTCCATCATTCCCTCGCTCATCGTCTCCACCTCGGCCGGTCTCATCGTCTCCCGTTCAGCCGCCGAAGCCAAGATGGGCGAGGAATTCGTGGGGCAGTTGGCCTACAACGCCCGCTCCCTGCGCCTGGTCTCCGTGGTGCTGGTGATCTTCGGCCTGGTGCCCGGCATGCCCACGCTGCCCTTCCTGTTCTTCTCCGGTCTGCTCTTCGCGGTGGCCCGCATGGTCAACCTGGGCAAGCCCGTCAAGCTGAGCAAGGCCGACGAAAAGGCCGCGCAGAAGATCTCCCTGGATTCCCCCGAGGAGGTGCAGGCCCTGCTGCCCCTGGACATGCTGGAACTGGAGGTGGGCTACGGGCTCATCCCCCTGGTGGACGAGGAGCAGAACGGCAACCTGCTTTCCCGCATCCGCTCCATCCGGCGGCAGTTCGCCCTGGACATGGGCGTGGTCATCCCCTCCCTGCACCTGCGCGACAACCTGCAGCTCAAGCCGGGGCAGTACTCCATGCTCATCAAGGGCAACGAGGTGGCCAGCGCGGAAATCCTCATCGACCACTGCCTGGCCATGGACCCCGGCGACGTCAAGCACCGCATCGGCGGCATCGAGACCCGGGAACCGGCCTTCAACCTGCCCGCCCTCTGGATCCCCGAGGCCCAGAAGGAAGAGGCCATGCTCGCCGGGTACACGGTGGTGGACCCCTCCACGGTCATCGCCACCCACCTCACCGAGGTCTTCAAGCGTAACCTGCACGAGTTCCTCGGACGTCAGGAAGTGCAGAGCCTGCTGGACAACCTGGCCAAGACCGCGCCCAAGGCCGTGGAGGAACTGGTGCCCGGCACCATGGCCCTGGGCAGCGTGCAGAAGGTCCTGCAGAATCTGGTGCGCGAGTCCGTGTCCGTCCGCGACCTGCTGAGCATCGTGGAGTCCCTGGCCGACGTGGGGCATTCGGTCAAGGATCCGGACCAGGCCACCGAGTTCGTGCGCGAGCGTCTGTCCCGCACCATTGTCAAGCCCTACCTGGACAGCAACGGCGTGCTGGCCATCATCACCCTGGACCACACCGTGGAGCGCACCCTGCAGGAGAGCCTGCGCCAGACCGACCGTGGTGCCTATCTGGCCATGGAGCCGGGCAAGGCCCAGAGCATGATCCGCAACATCAACGCGGCCCTGGAAGGGGCCCTGGTCACGGACGGGCAGCCCGTGCTGCTCACCTCGCCCGTGGTGCGCCCCCATGTGGCGCAGCTGCTGCAGCGGTTCATCCCCACGCTGCCGGTGATTTCCCAGGCCGAGATTCCCGCGGACATCCGTCTGCAAAGCCTGAACAACGTGGTGTTCGACAATGCGGGTTAAGACCTATCGCGGCGCCAGCACCAAGGCGGTGCTCGCGCGCATCAAAGCCGAGCTGGGGCCCGAGGCCGTGATCCTGGGCACCCGCACCTTCGACGAGGAAGGGGTCTGCGTGGCCGAGGTCACCGCGGCGCTGGAAGACCCCGCGCCCAGCAAGGCCCCGCTCCCTGCCGAGGGCTCGTCCACGTCCCAGCCCGCCCCGGAAGCCTGGGGGCAGTGGCACAAGGAGTGGAGCCGCATCAAGGAGCATCTCACGGTGCTGCTGCGCCCCCAACTGGATCTGGGGCGTCTGGCCCCCATCCAGCGCCAGGCCCTGGAATATCTGGAGCGTGAGGGGCTGGAGGGCGACGTGGTCGTGGAACTCTTCACCCGGCTCAACGGCAACCCCCGGGGCACCATCCTGCAGCCCCTGGAGGAGATGGTGCGGGTCCGCCCCTGGGCGCGGACGGACTGGCCCCAACGCTTCCATGCCGTGGCCGGTCCAGCCGGTGTGGGCAAGACCCAGGCCCTCTTGCGCATGGCCCTGGAGCGGCGTCACGAGGACCCGGACGCCCGCATCTGTTTGGTCAACGCCGACACCCGGCGCATGAAGAGCAAGCTGGTGCTGCAGCATTACGCCCAGCTGGCGGGCATGGAGTACCGGGAGTTGAGCGAGCCCCTGGATGCGGCCCAGCTGGTGGCCGATGCAAGGAATTTCGATCTTTGCTGCATCGACCTGCCCGCCCTGGAGCGGGGCAGGACCCTGGACGGGCTCCTGCAGGAACTGGGGCTCGAGGCCATGGCCGGGCTCTGCGTGCACCTGGTGCTCACGCCCCAGTACGCCATGGCGCAGCTGCGGGCCTTGTGCGAACAGTACGACGCCCCCAGAGCCGCAAGCCTGGTCTGGACGAAACTGGACGAGAGCTATAGTTACGGGGCCATGGTCAACACGGCCTGGGCCACGGGGCTGCCCTGTTCGGTGCTCTCCTACGGCACCGGACTCTCGAACAGCATGTGCGCCGCCGG
>CAZNSV010000251.1:0-5618 GCA_964575775.1 uncultured Desulfovibrionaceae bacterium | reverse complement strand
GGCCTGGTCGTCCGGACCAATCAGGACCTCTACATCAGCAGCGGTTCTGTTCTGAAGGTGAACAAAACCCAGATGGAGGTGCAGGCCACCATCTTTCCCAAGGACTTTCGCGACGCGCCCATCACCCTGGAGCGCATGCGCTCGGCCCTGGAGGGCGAAGGGATCACCGCCCCCTTGGATGAAAAGGGGGTGCGGCTGGCCATCGAGCAGGCCGTGGCCACGGGCGTGCGCCTCAAGGACGTGGTCATCTGCCGGGGACAGGAGCCCAAGGACGGGGCGGACGGCTGGTTCGAGATGCTGTTCAAGGACGAGCGCCCCAATATTGGCGTGCTGGACGAGGAGTCCGGCCGCATGGATTTCCGGGCCCGGGGCATGGTGCGCTCGGTGAAAAAGGACGAGGTGCTGGGGCGTCTGCACCCCCCTCAACAGGGGCTCCCTGGCCGCGACGTCTACGGCAAGATCATTCCGGCCCGGGAAGGCAGGCCCTTCAACATGCAGCTCTCGGGCAACGTGCAGGCCCTGCCCGAGGGGAACGTCTTCGCGGCCACGGAAGACGGCATGGTCTTCTTCGTGGGCAACACCCTCTCGGTCACCGACGTCTTCACCACCCCCGGCAACGTGGACATGAAGACCGGCAACATCAGCATCGAAAAGGGTTCGGTGCACGTGCGCGGCTCGGTGCTGTCCGGCTTTTCCGTGCAGTCGCCGGGCAACGTGCTGGTCAACGACGTCATCGAGAACGCCCGGGTTTCGGCCGATGGCGACATCGAGGTCCGCGGCGGCATCCTCATGGACCGCAGCGGCGGCAAGGTCGCGGCCAAGGGCGGTGTTTCGGCCCTCTTTGCCAAGAACGCCACCATCGTGGCTGGGGGCGACGTGAACATCGCCCACGAAGTGAGCAACTGCATCGTCTTTGCCGGCAACAAGGTCATCGCGGTCAAGGGACGCGGCAAGATCATCGGCTCCACGGTCCGGGCCGGAAAGGGCGTGGAGGCCAACGAGATCGGCACGGAACTGGGCGTGGAGACCACCATCTTCCTGGGTGTGGAGCGGCGCTCCTTCTCCGAGGAGCTGGCCAACAAGCGCAAGCTCCAGGACGTGCTGCACCGCATCTACGGCAGCCTGGGCACCGATGATCCGCGGGCCATTCTGGCCCGCACCCCCCCGGACAAGCGTCAGGCCGTGACCAGCCTGCTCAAGGCACGGGTCCGGGCCGAAAAAATGATCAAGGACATCGAGGATAGTCTGGAGCAGGAGCGCGAACGCATCCGCCGCGCGGTGCAGGCCCGGGTCAAGGTGCGCAAGGTCATTCACCCCGGCACCATCATCAACTGCTTCGGCTCCACCCTGAAGATCACCGAGCCCGTGCAGAACTGCCAGCTCTACTACGATCCCAAGGAGCAGAAGGTGGTGGTGGCTCCCCTCTGAGCCACACCTGCCGGCATGCATCCCACGCCTTTACAATCCCTCCCGATTGTCGTAACCGGCAGGCGTAACGTATTGGTCGAGTCCGCTTTTTCCCGACAATATCTTTCCTGAAGACAGGCCCATGTTCAACGACAAGAAAGTGATCGTGGTCATGCCCGCGTACAACGCGGCAACCACACTGCTCAAGACATACGCGGAAGTGATGGACCAGGGGGTCGTGGATCTGGTCATCGTGGTGGACGACTGCAGCCGCGACGACACGGTAGAGGTGGCCAAAACCCTCGAAAACACGGTGGTGCACGCGCACGAGCACAACCTGGGCTACGGCGGCAACCAGAAGACGTGCTACCGTCTGGCCCTGGAGCATGGGGCCGACATCGTGATCATGGTCCACCCGGACTACCAGTACACGCCCAAGCTCATCCCCGCCATGGTCTCCCTCATCGGCAACGACCTCTATTCCTGCGTCCTGGGCTCGCGGATTCTGGGCGGCTATGCGCTGCAGGGCGGCATGCCCCTCTGGAAATACGTGGCCAACAGGGGCCTGACCCTGGTGGAAAACCTGATCCTGGGCGCCAAGCTCTCCGAATACCACACCGGGTACCGGGCCTTTTCCGCCGAGTTGTTGCGCGCCCTGCCCCTGGAAGGGAACTCCAACGATTTCGTGTTCGACAACCAGATGTTGGCCCAGATCATCTGGATGGGGCACCGTATCGCCGAGATCACCTGCCCCACACTGTATGAGCCCGAATCCTCCTCCATCAACTTCCAGCGCAGCGTGACCTACGGGTTCGGGTGTCTGAAGACTGCGGCCCTGTTCCGGCTCTCCCGCATGGGCATGGCCAGCTCGCCCCTGTTTCCTCCTGCCCTGAACGGCAAGGCGCTCCGGGGGTAGCAGTCGTGAAATGGCTGTTCAAATCCCTGTTCTTTCTGGTAAAATGGCTCATCATTCTGGTGCTCGGGGTGGAGTTGCTGGCCTTTGTCATCGTCTCGGTGAGCAACTACGTGATTTACGGCCACATTCGCGAAGGCAGCCGGGCCGTGTACGACCCCTACACCCTGTTCCGCACCGCCGCGGGTCAGCGCGAGACCGTCAACATCTGCCCCCAGCCCGGTAAGCGCACCCGGACCGTCTGGATGTTCGGCGGCTCCACCATGCGCGGTTCGACGCCTGACGACGCCGCCACCATCCCCAGCGTTCTGGCCCGGGAGATCAACTCGGAGGACAGCAGCTTCTGCTGGAACGTCCTCAATTTCGGGGAGAACTCCTACAACTCCCTGCTGGAAGTGCGGTATTTCCAGAAGCAGCTCATTCACAACGACCATCAGCCCGACATCGTCATCTTCTACGACGGCGCCAACGACAGCGTCTACTTCGCCCAGCACCGCACCGGGGACGGGCACCACGGTTACCGCCGGGCCCGGGCTCTCATCGAGAGCTACTACAAGAGCTTTTTCGGGGTCTTCAAGTCCCTCAACGCCGCGATCTACGCCTCGTTCAGCAAGGAACTCTACGACAAGCTGATGCAGGTGCAGTTCGACATCCCGGCAGACAGCCCCGAGTTGGCCGAGCACGTCAACAACGTGGGCCAGCGCTACGACTTCGTGAACAAGGTGGCGGCCTACTACGGCGCCCGTTTCCTGGTCTTCTGGCAGCCCACTCAGTGGGTGGAGACCGAGGAAGTGATGGTGGAGGTGCGTGAGAAGGAAAGCAAGCACTTCATCAATACAGACCGCTTCGGCAGCATGCGCAGCAACTTCCTCACCGTGTACGGAGCCCTGGAGCGGAACCTGGAAGGCCGCTCCTACTTCGTGGACTTCCGCAACGTGCTCACCGCGCGTCAGGACGTGGCCTACAAACCCGACGGCGTGCACCTCACCGATCTGGGGCGTGAGATCGTGGGCAAGGCCATGGCCGTTGAGTTGCGCCGTCGCGGCATGCTGTGAGCCTTGGGGCGCACCGCGTTTGTGCCGGACCGCTGGGCAGACGAGATGCCCCCTGCCCCTTCCGGAGGAGCAGGGGCTGCGGGACCTACTCGAAGTCCGGGGTCAGGCTCACCCGCTGGGCGCTGAGCTGCAGCACGTAGCCTTTCTTGGCTGTTTTCACGGTCCCCGAAACAGTATCCGGGCCGGTGAACTCGCCGGTGAAGAGGTGCCCGCGAAAGTGCGAGGCCGTGACCACGCCGTCGCGGATTTCACCGTTGAAGTGATACGGGTTCACCGCGCCGTCCGGGCCGTGGACATAGGCCACCCCGCGCACGGTATCGCCATCGTGCACCATGTGGGCTTCCACCTTGGAGAGCATGCAGCGCCCCTCCCAGATTCCGGTGTAGTTCAGCGCGCTGCCAGAGCTCGCGCCGTTGTCCAGGGGCTTTTCCACCGCCACGGCCCCTGCTCCGCCCGCTGCACACAGCAGCAGCACCAGCAGCAACAGTACCGTTTTCCTGATCATTGACGTTCCTCCGTTGGGGCTGCCCCGCTCCCTGACCACGACAGGTGGCCGGTCATGGGAATCAGCCGATAATGGGGAGCGATGGGCTCCCCGGGAAACAGGCTCTCGTCCAGCAGGGCGAAGGCGCCGGGCCGTGCGGCCTGGGCGCGGATGCGCTCCCCGTAAGGGGCGAACATGGGGTGGTCACCCGGAAAGCCCAATCGCTCCCCGTGGCGGACCAGCACCGGGAACCGCAGCCCCAGCGCCCGGCACAGGCTGTGGACCTGTTCGGGCATGGGGGCCTGGCAGACCGGCACCAGTTGCCTCTGCGACTCCGTGAAGGCCCTGCCGAAGTGGCGCTCGTCCACGATAAGATAATCCACTTTGTAGGTTTGGCAAAACTTCCGCACCAGCTCGGGGTCCTTGGCGTAGTATGCGGTCAGCATGGCCTCGAACGCGGGGCGCGCCTGCTCCCAGTAGCCGCGGCTCCAGGGGTGCGCCAATTCGTAGGCGGCCAGGACCTTGCGGCGGCCGAAGGTCAGCACGTTGTCCATGGTGTAGGGGTGCCCGGCGAACAGGGCACTGGGCTCGGTCCGGCGCACGGCCAGGGTCAAAGCGGCGTCCTCGCTGTAATCGTACAAGCCTTCCCCGTGCAGGCGCAAGGCCCCGCCCCCCAATGCGAGCAGCACCAGCCCCACCGCCAACACAGGGCGCCGCGTCCAGTTCCGGAACGCCGCACCCACCAGGAGTCCCAGCAGGACGCAATAGAAAAGGTTGGTGGTGTATTCCAGGTAGCGCGAAGGGATGAACAAGGCCAGCAGCAAGACCCGGGCCACCACCCAGAGCAGCAGCGAGGCCGCCAGGATGCAGGCCGCGCCCTGGAGACGCGGGAGCAAGGGGCGCCAGGCCATGCGCCGCGCGCCAACCACCGCCACCACGCCGAGCAGCAGCCCCACCAGCACGCCCCCGACAGGGGTCAGCTCCCGAAAGGGGAGGATTCGCTCCCAGGGGCGGGCCACCAGCTCGAAAAAGAGCGAGGGCACGGGCAGGATCTGGAAACGCCCCAAGGGGCCGAAGGCCGGGTCACCGGCCATCTCTGCCGTGGTGACCATGGGGCCGAATCCCGCGCGGGAGAGCTCCAGGGTGTAGAGCAGGACCGGGAGCGCGGACAGGGCCACCAGGGCGTATTCCCACCAGACTTTGGGCATGGGCGGCGATTGGAGCAGCCGCAGGCGCCCCAACACGAAACCCAGGCCCAGGGCCAGGGCGCAGAGAGCGTAGATGTAGGGCAGGAACAGCCCCAACAGCAGCAAGGCGGCCAGCAGCCCCCATCGGCCCAAGCGCTGCTCTCCCGGGTCGGGATCACCGCCCCGCAGCCAGGCCAGCCAGAAGAGTGCCATGAGGGGGGCGCCGAAGGAGCGGGCCAGCCCCCCGGACATGGTGTAGAGGAAGAACGGCATGAGCCAGTAGGCGCAGAGCGTGCCCCAGGCCCCGGAGCGTCCGGCCAGGCTGCGCCCCACCAAGAAGAGCAGGCCGCCCAGGGCGACGAACTCCAGTCCGGTGAGGACCTTGGAAAAGGTCAGGGGGTCCAGCAGCGGTGCGGCGAGCCAGTAGAGCCCGGTCACGCCCCAGGTCACGTAGCGCTTGGCGTACTCCGTGAGCAGGTCGTCCGCATAGAGCCCGGGTTCCTGCCAGGCCTGCATCCAGAACAGCTGCTGGCGCACGTCGTCGTTGACCACATAAGGGGCGGTCACCTGCG
>CAZNSV010000250.1:0-5621 GCA_964575775.1 uncultured Desulfovibrionaceae bacterium | reverse complement strand
GCGCACGTAGTAGCCGTTGAAGTGGAAGGAGAAGAAGAGCTCCGCCACCTTGCGGTCGCCCCTGATCACGTCGGCGGAGAGCAGGCGGTTGTAGACGCTGTACTTGGGGTTGGCGTAGACGCATTCCTCCCAGGCCCGGCAAGGGGCGGGAAACGCGAGACCTGCCCCGAGCAGGAGCAGGGCGCAGGCCAGAAGCAGGAGCACACGCGGCGCGCGGCCAGGACGCGGGGCTGGGTCGGGTGTAGGGAAACCCTTCCACAGGGTGAAGATTTTTTGTATGTTCATGCGGAATTTCGAGATAACTTGAGCAAGGCCTGTGGAAAACTCGCAAGGCCCCGAGATTTCAGGAGGGGCGGAACTACCTGTTTTTCCCCGTATCTTCCGGCTCATGGGCGTTTCCTCCCAGCCCCCACTTACGGGGTCTTTGCAATTCAAGGGTGTTGGCTTGCTGAATTTTTTACTGCACTCCGGGGCGAAACCTCGGGAGGCGGCAGCTGCCGTTTTGCAAGCAACTTGGTACGGTTCAATCTGAGGCCCTGGCCACGCGATCCTGCCACCCTTTCCCGCAGGTTCCGGCTCAGTGCTGATAATGGGGGTTTCCGGCCCGCGTTCACTGCATCGCTGCCGCCACACACAGTAGCAGTCCGGGAGTTGGGGGTGCAAGCCGCTCCTGCTTCCGGGGCAGCCCGGGGCCGAAGAAATTGGGACTGGCCCAACGGACGGATACGATCATGGAAAGCATTCTCTCTCTTCTTTTCTCCGCCGGGGTTGCGGGTTTGGGTGTGCGCTGGCTGCTCAAGGACGAGCGCTCCCGCAGGAAGGAGCGCCTGCGGCATTTCAACTTCTCCGCTGCCAAGGCCCGAGCCCTGCCGTCCGGGCTTGCCGAGGCCCAAGGGCCCAAGGTCGTGCCTCGGGCCCTGCCGCCGGGCAAGGCCCCCAGCCGTGGCGCGTCGGGTGTTGCCGTCACCTGAAGCGCGGTGCTGGCCTCCTGGCCGGAATTCTGCTAGCCTCGGGCGATGATCGTCACCATCCTGGTGGACAACACCACCCTCATCGACCGCTATTTCCTCGCGGAGCCGGGCATCTGTCTGCTCGTGGAGCACGAGGGGCAGCGCACCCTGCTCGATACCGGCTACTCAGACATCTTTCTGCGCAACGCCCACCGCATGGGGCAGGACCTCCTGCAGCCCCACCGGGTGGTGCTCAGTCACGGCCACCTGGACCACACCTGGGGGCTCTGGCACCTGATCACCCGGCGCAGCGAGGCCCTGCTCGAAGGCTTGCTGCTGCCGGAAACGCCCCTCCCGGAGTTGGTGGCCCATCCCCTGGCCCTGGAGCCCAAGCGCAAGCACCCCTTGGCGCAGATCGGCAGCCTGCTCGGCCCGGCACAACTGGAGGGGCAGTTCCGGCTGCGCCTCTCCCGGACGCCTCTGCAACTCACGGAGCGGCTCTGGTTCCTGGGCGAGATCCCCCGGCGCTTCGCCTTCGAGCACAACCCCCACGGCGGTCATGGGGGCGACGGCCAGCCGGACGCCCTGCAAGACGACAGCTCCCTGGCCTACGTCACGGACAGCGGACTGGTGCTGCTCGCGGGCTGTGCCCATGCCGGGGTCTGCAACACCCTGGCCCATGCCCTGGAAGTCACCGGGGCCACGCGGGTACGGGACGTCGTCGGGGGGTTGCACCTGCTGGACGCCCCCGAGGAGCGACTGGCGGCCACGGCCGCGTATCTGGCCACCCTGGGGCTCGAGGCCCTGCACCCCTGTCATTGCACGGACTTTGCCGCGCGCTGCGGCCTGGCCCGGACCCTGCCGGTGCGCGAGGTCGGGGTGGGGCTGACACTGCAGTACACCTGAGCGCGCCAGGCCTGGAACGAACTTAACCACTGCCCCGGGACCGCGGCGGTCCGGAAGGGAGGCGGCCATGGATTGCGAATTTCCCCTGCAGAACGCCACGGACGAGGAAGCCCGTGACCTGCTGGCCTCGGTGCGCAGCATCGCGGTGGTGGGGCTCTCCAGCAACCCGGACAAGGCCTCGCACCAGGTGGCCCGGTACCTCCTGGCGCAGGGCTACCGGGTCTACGCCGTGAACCCCTCCTGCACCGAGGTCCTGGGGCTGCCCTGTTACCCGGACCTGGCGGCCCTGCCCGAGTCCGTGGATTTGGTGGATGTCTTCCGCCCCGTGGAGGCTTTGCCGGACGTGGTGGACCAGGCCATTGCCACGGGCGCCGGTGCGGTCTGGATGCAGCTGGGGCTGGTGCACAACGCGGCCGCGGACAAGGCCCGGGCCGCCGGGCTGCGGGTGGTGATGAACAAGTGCACCAAGGTCGTGCACCTGCGGCTGCCGCGCGGGGGGTAGGAGGTTTCCGGCACGGCGCTGCGCAGCGGATACCGGCACTGGCAGACGTTGCGCGCCCCGGCCTCAGGTGATCCTGGCCTCTCTGGACTCAGTGGGGGGCGTGGCCGGGCAGGTGTCCGCAACACAGCCGGTCTCACGTTCCAGGGCAGAAGTGACAAAGGCGTTCATGCTCAGGCCCCTGGCTTCGGCAGCAACCGCGACCCGACGATGCAGTTCCGGTGAAATGCGTACCAGGAACTTGCCGGAACAAGGCTTCTCTGGTGCCTTGCCCTGCTCCTTGCAGAAAAGGAGATACTCTTCGACAGACTCCGCCAGGGCCTGCTCCAGTTCATCGACCGAACTGCCGCAGAAGTGGATCTCGTCGCGAATGCCAGCCACGTGGCCGTGGAACAGCCGATCCTCGGGCTCGTATTCGAAAATCCCCACATATTCCTTGTAGTTCAAGATGTTCATGCGAGTAGTCCTGTTTTGAGCAGAAAGCGGCGCACGCTCTTAAGAGCACCCTTGTCGGTTTCATTTCCAGGATGGGGGCGGTGGAAAATGGCTCTCTGACCCAGCAAGGCAACGGCAACCCTGCTGCCGGCTCGTTCACCGATTGTTCCACCCATGGCCTTGAACAAGGCCTCGATCTCGTTCCACTTGATCGTCCCGCGTGGCGGATCGGAAAAGATCAGCTCCAGGGTTCGGAGGTGCTTGTTGTTGAGCTTGAGGAGTATGATACTATCATTTGCTACCATGTCAACACTGAGCTCCGTTCAGCAACAGCAAGCTCTGCTCTTCGCTGGGAAGGTGCCGGAATGCGGGATCAGCCTTCCACCCGCTCCAGCGCCTCACGGGCCAGTTGGGCCACGCTGCACACCGTGAGCTCCCCGGCGCGGAACAGCTCCAGTTCCCCGTGGTCCTGCAGGCGGTCGCCGAGGGCCGTGACCAGCCGCTCCCGATGCTGGGGCAGGTCGGGCAGGCCTGCCAGGGAGCCCAGGGTCCAGGCCGAGAGCCCCCGCACCGTGGCGTCCGGGGCCTCGTGCAGATCGGGGGGGGCGAAGCGGGGGTGCTCCAGCCCCTGCAGACAGGGCTCCAGGGCCGGCAGAGCCAAGTCGGGGTGGACCTCGGCCAGACGCCCCACACCCCAGTGGGCCCCCCGTCGCAGGGGCAGGTGCTCGATGAAGTTGTCGTCGCGGCCGGTCTCGGTGATGTAGGAGACCAGGATGCGGTGATACTCGCAGGCCAGCCCCCGATGTTGGGCCAGGACCTCGCCCATGGCCTCGGGCGCGCCCCAACCGAGGTTGCCGGACTCCTCGCAGAGATTCCAGATGAAGCGGCGCATGACCACCCGGGCGCGCTCCCGGTTCTCCTCGGCCAGCCGGGCCACGGTGAGGCCCAGGGCCGTGACGGCGCGCCAGCGCAGTTCGCCGCTTTCCAGCAGCAGGGAAAAGAGGGGGCCGACGCAGCGTTCGGCGGGATGTTCGTCCAGGCGCTGCAGTTCGTCCTGCCAGCGGGCGCTCAGGAGCCAGGCCCGGACCTCTTGCTTGAGCTTGCGGAATGCGGCCATGGCGCCTCCTCCCGGCAGGGAGCGGCCCTGCGCGGCCTGGACGGTTCCGCCGACGGTGGGACGGCGGGGCGGGAAGTCGAGAGCAAGGGCCGGGGGTGGCGCGCACGCCCCGGCCCGGGAATCATGATCAGCGGTACTGTTCGATTTCCTTCAGCAGTTCGGGATGGACCTCGAAGCCCGTGGCCAGGGCCTTGTCGATGCACTCCACGGCCTTGGCGGTCTCGCCCTGCTCCAGATAGGCCAGGGCCATGTTGTTGTGGGCCGGTCCGAAGTCCGGCGCCACAGCCAGGGCCTCGCGGCAGCGCGTCAGGCAGCGCTCGGTATCGCCCTCGGCCAAGTAGGCGCTGGCCAGGGTGGTCAGGGCCTGGACGAAGTTGGGGTCGATCTTCACGGCCTTTTCCAGGGCCTTGGCCGCCTGGGTCACCTCGCCCTTCTGCAGCAGCACGAAGCCGATGTTGCCCCAGGGCGTGGCAAACATGGGGCGGGCCTGGGTGGCCAGCTTGTTGAAGTTCAGGCAGCCGTCCAGGTCGCCGCGCTGCAAGGCGATGCCGCCCAACTGCACGTAGGCCTCGGCCATTTTCGGGGAGTTGGTGGCGGCGTCCTGAAAGGCCTTTTCCGCAGCGTGGAAGTCACGCTTGCCCAGGTAGGCCACACCCAGATTGTAGTAGGAGTTGCCGCACTGGGGGTTCTTGGCGAGCTTGTCCTTGTATTCGGCGATGCGCTGGTCCAGAAGACCGAGCTTGTCGTCACTATTCGTCATTGACGATGCCTTCCTTTTTCAAGAGGTTGTAGTACCAGACACTGTATTCGTACATGCCTTGCACCGAATCCTGTTCGGTCATCAGGCCGAAGGCGACTTCCTGCGCGCCCCTGTAGTAGGCCTCGCTGTAGCGTTTGTCCTTGGGGCGGGAGTTGTAGAACTGCTGCACCAGTTGTCCGGCGGTGCGCCGGGAGGGGTCCTTGCGGATGTCGATGGGATCCTTGGGTTCCTGGAAGGGGTCCCAGGCCTCGTAGCCGCCGAGCCGCTCGATGAACTTCTTGCGGCGCGGGGACATCTTCTCGTAGATGGCCCGCTTCATCTGCTCCTGTTCCGGGGTCAGCTGGGACATGCCGTCACTCCTTCCCGGGCGCGCCCAATCCCTGGGGGCCGCCGTCCGGGCAGCCGCCGTTCACGGACTGGTCGCAGGAGCCCGCGCTCTTGCAGCCCGCGCAGGAGACCGTGGCCTGCTCCTTTTCGCCGTCCGGGCCCAGGGTCCAGGTGTGGGTGGAGTCGCAGGTGCCGCAGGGGCTCTGCTCTTCCACGATGCCCAGGTACTCCTTGTCGTACTGGTTCAGCAGGGCCATGGACACGGGCACCAGCACCTCTGCCAGGCGCACGTGTTTGGTGCTGAGGCTGTCCACCAGCTGCTGGCTGAGCAGGATCAGGCGGTCCTGGATGATCTCCAGGTTCACGGTGGGGTAGCTCTCGCCCTGCTGGAAGCCGGACAGGCCGCAGGTGTGGGCCTCGCCCCGGATGGCGGTGGGGATGCCGTAGAGCCTGCAGGTGATGGGGCGAAAATCGTAGAGCTCGCAGCGGTCCTCGGCATTGAGCAAGGGGCAGCGCAGCCGCATGGCCGCGACCTCGGCCAGGATCTCGGAGGCGGGCTTGCCTTCCTCGCCGGCCTTGAACAATTGGCGCTTGAACTTGTAGGCCGCGCGGTCGGCATCACCGGCC
>CAZNSV010000249.1:0-5623 GCA_964575775.1 uncultured Desulfovibrionaceae bacterium | reverse complement strand
CCTCGGCCAGGTCCAGGTCAATGGGCAGGGTGAAGAAGAAGCAGCTGCCTTGGCCGGGGGTGCTTTCCACCCAGATGCGCCCCCCGTGCTGTTCCACGATCTCGCGGCAGATGGTCAGGCCCAGGCCGGTGCCGCGCGGCTTGTCCGTGAGGGTCTCGCCGGACTGGCGGAAGCGCTCGAAGATGATCTCCTGCTCCTCGGGGGGGATGCCGATACCGGTGTCGCAGACGCTGACCAGGATCTGGGCGCCCTGGCGGCGGGCGGACACGGTCACGGAACCCTGGTCCGTGAACTTGGCGGCATTGGCCACCAGATTCACCAGGACCTGCACGATGCTCTTGCGGTCGCAGGGCACCTCGGGCAGGTCCGGGTCCACCCGGGCCTCGCAGCGCACGGGCCTGTCCATGAACAGGGGCGAGGTGGCGGCCACCACCTGCTCCGCCATGGCCTGCATGGAGTTGGGCAGCATCAGCCAGTCGTACTGGCGCGCCTCGAGCCGGGCCAGGTCCAGCACGTCGCTGATGAGCAGGGTCAGGCGCTCGCTCTCGGCGATGATGATGTCCAGATTCTGCTCGATGCGCTGCCCGCGCTTGAGCTGCTCGGGTTTCTGCTGGGGCGCCCCGAGGAACCAGCGCCGGAAGTCCTTGCTGATGAGCTTGGCAAAGCCCAGGACCGAGGTCATGGGCGTGCGCAGCTCGTGGGAGACCATGGACACGAAGTCGCTCATGATGCGGCTGGCGTCCTCGGCCATCTTGCGCGCCTCCTGCATGGCCCGCTCCGCCTCCTTGCGCTCGGTGACGTCCGTGAGCAGGTTCAGGGTGGCCGGGGCGCCCTCCCAGGCGAAGACCACGGCCGTGATCTCCAGCCAGCGCACCACGCCGTAGCGGTCGATGACGCGGAAGGCGTACTTCTCGGGCACCGCTTCGCCGGACATGCGCAGCTGGTAGTTGGTGGCCACCATGGCCCGGTCTTCGGGATGGATCAGTTCAATGAAGGGGCGCTCCAGGAGTTCGGCGGCCGTGAAGCCTGCAATGGCCTCCACCTTGGGGTTGCAGAAACGCAGCTTGCTGCCCTGCAACACCACGATGCCTTCTCCGGCATTCTCCACCAGCAGCCGGTACTTCTCCTCGCTGGCACGCAAGGCGGCCTCGGCCTTGCCGCGTTCGTCGTTCTCGCGCTGCAGGGCCGCGTTGGCCTCGGAAAGCTCCCTGGTCCGCTCGTCCACCAGGCGTTGCAGGTTGTCCCGGAAGGATTGCAGCTCGCGCTCCACTTCCTTGCGCAGGGAGAGGTCCCGGGCCTCCACCAGCAGCATGTCCACCAGCCCCTGGTCGTTGTGCAGGGGCTTGCAGGAGACGTCCAGGAACATGCTACCCTTGGGGTCCTCCACTTCCACCTCGAAGCGCATCACGTCGCCGGCAGAGGCGTGGAGCAGGGCATGCTGCAACTGCGGCACGGCGTGGGGGTTGTCCCGCCAGCCGGGTATCTCCCAGAACAACTGCCCCTGCAGGGTTTCTTCATGTGGGGGCAGGCGGTCCAGGGTGGTCTGGTTGAGCTCGATGACCCGTCCTTCGCGATCCAGGAGCGCGGCGAACTGAAAAGAGTTGTCAAACACCGCCCGGAACTTGCGCTCGCTGCGACGAAAGGCCTCCACGGCCCGGGCCACCCGGCGCTGCATGAGCCGGTTCCAGAGCAGCACGAGCAGGAAGGCCAGCGTGCCCCCGCCCAGACTCCAGGCCGCCAGCTGCCAGGGCAGGACTCTGTGCACCTGATGGTGCATCCACTCCTGGATCAACAGATCCATCTGCCGCTCCGGGATCCGGGCCATGCCCTGCCGCACCAGATTCAGGGCAGCGGCGTTGCCCTTTTTCACGGCGGCATGCACCCGGGACACGTACAAGGGCGCGGCGCTCTGCCGGAACTCGCCCTGGGCACCCAGCTGCACCAGGTGGTGGGTCATGACGGCGGTGTCCGCGACGAAGATCCGGATCTCCCTCTGCTGGGCCGCGCGGGCCAGGGCTTCGTGGGACGGGTAGGGGCGCAGCTCGACCTCGGGGAGCTCGCGTAGCAGGTACTCCATGGCCAGGTCGTCCTGGACCACGCCCACCCGCCGGTTGCGCAGGTCGGCCAGGGTCTCCGGGACCACCACGTCGCGGTGGGCGAAGATGTGCGTGGTGATGGAGAAATAGGGGGGGCTGAAGTCGAACTGGGCTTCGCGCTCCGGACTGTGGAAGATGCCCCCCACCATGTCGGCCTGGCCTGAGAGCACGGCCTGGAGGGCGTCGCTCCAGTCCATGAGCCGGTAATCCACCTCCACGCCCACGGCCTGGGACCAGATCCGCCAGTAGTCCACGAAGATGCCCACGGCGCGGCCGGAGGAATCGAGGTACTCGAAGGGCGCGTAACTGCTGTCGCCCACCACCACGATGCGTTGCGGGGGCTGGGCCCCCAGAGGGGCGGCCCACAGCAGCACGCAGCAGAGGACGGTGGTGAACAGGGAATTAACTCGGGTCATGGAGTGCTCATGCTGCATCGGGCTCCAGCCACGGGCAAGAGGAAGAGGGCGCGGGATCGGGCTTTCCGGCGGCAGCCGGATTGCCGGGTACAGCATTGGCAACGGTACGAGTCACGTCCGTTTGTAACGCAAGGAGGATGAAAATGAAACACCCTGATTGCGTATTGGCTGTTGCAACGCGGTCGAGGGGGCTGGTAGGGATGCACCCTGGGCGGAGGCCACGCTTGTCATCCGCTGCCGCGTGATGTAGAAAACTCTGTGAAAGTCCAAATGAAGGGGCTCGCTGCGGAGAGCAGCCGCAGGGCCTGCAGAGCCAAGGGAGGCGGACGATGAGCGAAAAAAGAGTTCTGGTCGTGGACGACGAAAAACATATTCGCATGCTCTACAAGGAAGAACTCGAGGGCGAAGGCTACACCGTCTCCACCTCCGACGGCCAGGAAGCCATCCTGGAGGTGGTGGCCCGGGAGAAACCCCAGGTGGTGGTCCTGGACATCAAGCTCGGCCCCAGCCTTTCCGGACTCGACCTGCTGCAGCAGATTCGCGGCAAGGACCAGAACCTGCCCGTGATCCTCTCCACGGCCTACGACAGCTTCCAGCACGATCTCAAGTCCATCGCCGCCGACTACTACGTGGTCAAGTCCGTGGATCTGGAAGAGCTTAAGGGCAAGGTGGCCCTGGCCATGGAGAAATCCCTGGCCTGAGCGGCGAGCGCGTCGGGTAGTGCACCGCGAGGGCAGGAGCCTCGCGCCCGGGCCGGGTCACGCGGGGCAGAGTTCAGGGCGTTTCGCGGATGGGAAAGAATTGCAGCAGTTGGACCAGGCCCAGCACCTTGCGCACCTGCTCGCTGGGCCTGAGCAGGGCAAACTCCAAGTCCCTGGCCTGACAGTTCTTGTACAGCCAGACCAACAGGCTGATCCCCGAAGAGCACATGAAGGTCACCGCGGAGGCGTCCACCACCACGCCACGCAGCTCGGGCGCGTCCAGGTGCTTTTGCACTTCGGCCTTGATGGGGGTCGTCACCAGGGACGTGGTCTCCCCCAGCAGATCGAGCTGCAGGGTTCCCCCGGCCATTGCCACGTTGAAGTTGGGGTTCAAGGGTTTCTCTCCTGCCCGGAGTCATGAAGGACTCTCAGGGTGCACTGCTGCTATCGCAAGCCCAGGGGAAAAGCAAGACCAAAAGCCACCGGGATTATTGGCATGTCTCCTTCAGGGGGCGCAGCCACCCTTTGGTGACACTTCCAGGGCGTCTGTGGCCGCCGCCTCTTGCCATGCCGCCCGTGCTGTGGCAGGTGCTGCGGAAAGGGAGGAAGGCATGCAACTGTTACCCATCAAGCGGGCGCTCTTGAGCGTCACCGACAAGTCCGGCCTGGCGGAGTTCGCCCAGGCCCTGCAACAGCGCGGTGTGGAGTTGGTCTCCACCGGCGGCACCAAGCGGGTGCTGCAGGATTCCGGGCTCAAGGTGGTGGGCGTGAGCCAGGTCACTGGCTTTCCCGAGATCCTGGGCGGCCGCGTCAAGACCCTGCATCCGCGCATCCACGCGGGCATCCTGGCCGACAAGGACGAGCCCGAGCACCTGAGCACCCTGGAAGAGCTGGGCGTGCAGCCCTTCGATCTGGTCTGCGTGAACCTCTACGCCTTTGCCAAGGCCCGGGAGCTGGGCCTGGCCCTCAAGGCCGCGGTGGAGCAGATCGACATCGGCGGCCCCACGTTGCTGCGCGCCGCGGCCAAGAACTACCACAGCGTGCTGGTGGTGCCGGATCCCGCGGACTACCCCCGCATCCTGGCCGAGCTGGAGCGCAACCAAGGCGCCGTGGGCCTGGATCTGCGCCGCGAACTGGCCGCCAAGACCTTTGCCGCGGTCTCGAGCTACGACACCATGATCGCCGAATACCTGCAACTGCGGCACGAGGCCGCACAGGAGCAGCGCTCATAGCACACAAGGCCCAAGGCAACCTCCAGGGGCTCAAGCCCGCGCAGCTCAAGGCCCTGGACCGACTCTACCAGCGCCGCTACCCGTCCGCCGGGCTCTACACCCTGGAGCAGGCCCGGGAGCTGGCCGCTTTGTCCCATGGGCTGGGGCGCCAGCTGGGGCTGCTCATCGACCGCAAGGGGCGCCCCGCCATGGTCATTGTGGGGCAGCCCGATTCCATCTTCATTCCCGAGCTGGAGCGCGCGCGCCTGGGCGCCGGACGCATGCGGGGGCTGCGGCTCCTGCACACCCACCTGCGCGGCGAGGAGCTGACCCGTGAGGACCTCATGGACATGCTCTTCCTGCGCCTGGACAGCCTGGCCGCCCTCACCGTGAACGAGGAGGCCGAGCCCAGGCTGCTGCATTTCGCCCATCTGCTGCCCGTGAACGAGGCCAAGGAGCCCTATCGGGTCTTCCCGCCCCTGTTCTGGGACCGCGTGGACGTGGACGGCAACGCCCTGGTGGAGGCCCTGGAGGACGAGCTGGCCCGGACCCAGGCCGAGGTCCTGCCCGGGCGCGGCGGCGCGGCCCCGGATCGCGCCCTCCTGGTCAGCGTGAGCACGGCCCACAAGAGCGAGCAGGAGCGCTCCCTGGACGAACTGGCCGAGCTGGCCCGCACGGCCGGGCTGGAGGTGGCCGGGCGTCTGGTGCAGCGCGTGCCCCAGCTCAATCCCAAGTTCATCCTGGGCAAGGGCAAGCTGGCGGACCTGGAGGTCCTGGCCCTGCAGGAAGGCGCGGGCATCCTGGTCTTCGACTGCGAGCTCTCCCCGGCCCAGATGCGCAACCTGGCCGAACTCACCGAGCGCCGGGTCCTGGACCGTACCCAGCTGATCCTGGACATCTTTGCGGGGCGCGCCACCAGCCGGGCGGGCAAGCTGCAGGTGGAACTGGCCCAGCTCAAGTACACCATGCCGCGCCTGGTGGGCAAGAACAAGGCCCTGAGTCGGCTCATGGGCGGCATTGGGGGGCGCGGCCCGGGCGAGACCAAGCTCGAACTGGACCGTCGCCGCCTGCGCGAGCGCATGACGCGCCTGCAGCAGGACCTCAAGGCCCTGCGCCGCCAGCGCGCCGCTGCCCGGGCCCGGCGGGCCAAGGCAGGAGCCCCGGTGGCCGCCCTGGTGGGCTACACCAATGCCGGGTAA